>NZ_JBEXLA010000030.1:0-136528 GCF_040609715.1 Streptomyces sp. NPDC004610
GGTCCGTGGTGGGGTTTGCGCAGTTCCCCGCGCCCCTGGGTGGTGCCTGGCTGGGGGTGGGGGGTGGGTGCGGGTGCGTGGTGGTCAGTCGTCTTCGGGGGATTGGGGGATTACCGCGATGGGGGAGGCCGCGTGGAGGAGGACTGCTTGGGTTGCTGAGCCGAGCATGGGGGCCGGGGCCGTCAGGTGGCGGCGGTGGCGGCCCACCACGGTGAGCGTGGCGTCCTTGGAGGCGGCGACGATCGCGGCTGCGGCGTCGCCGGGGACGGCGAAGGCGTCGGCGCGGATGTCGGGGTGGTTCTTGCGGTGGGGGGCGAGGAGGTCGTCCGCGAGGGTGCGGGTCTCCTGCTCGATGGCGTCCTGGTCCAGGGCCGGGGGGAGGATCTCCGCCGGAGTGGTCCAGACCTGGATGGGCCAGGGGTAGGTGGCGACCGCGTGGACCCGGGCGCCCCGGCGGGCGGCCTCGGCGAAGGCGAAGTCGAGGACGGCGTCGTCGGGGCCGTCGACCTTCACGCCGACCACCACCCGGGGGCCGGGCTCGACCTCGGGGGCGTCGTCCACCTCGCGGCCCGGACGCGGAACGACCACGACCGGGCACGGGGCGTCACGGGAGACGGCGATGCCGTTGGAGCCGAGCAGCAGGCTGGCGAAGCCGCCTCGGCCCCGGGAGCCGAGGACGATCAGCTGGGCGGTGTCGCCGAGTTCGGGGAGGACCACCCCTACCGCGCCGTCCACGCCGAGGTACTCGGTCTCGGGGACGTCGGTGAGGGTGGCGAGGTGGTCGCGGGCGGCGTCCAGGACGTCGTCCTCGACCGGGCCGGGCGGCAGGACCACCGGGGAGCCGGGCTGGGTCCAGGCGGCGTACTGGCGTACATGGACCACCTTCAGGGGCGCCTCGCGTCCCCGGGCGGTGTCCACGGCCCAGTCCAGGGCCCGCAGACTGTCCTCGGATCCGTCGACCGCCGCGATGACCGGCAGCTTGCTCATGGTCCTCACCTCCGGAATACGACCATCCGCTCCTGGACCGTATCGGGTGATACCGGTCCAGGAACGGCTTCATGCTCGCATGTCGGGGTGCGTGGGGGTTCGGCGGCCCCCTTCGGACCGGCGGGTCCTACGTCAGGTCGAACTCGCCCTCCCTCGCGTTCGAGACGAACGCGCCCCACTCCGCGGGGGTGAAGATCAAGGAAGGGCTCTCCGGGCGGCCACTGTTGCGCATCGCGATGAATCCCTCGACGAAGGCGATCTGGACATCCCCCCGTCCCCGGCTGCTGGACCGCCATTCGGCGTTGCTCAGATCCAGTTCCGGCTTGTCCCATCCCGTGAGCGGCTTGTGGGTGATGGTGGTCTCGGCCACGTCCGTGCTCCTCCCGGTTCCGTCGTCCGCGGCCAGCCTAGCGATCGTGTCCCGGGGCCGACAGGTCACGTGGGGCACGTGGGAGGAGTGAGCGGGAGCGCGGCGGGACTCCGGCGGGCGGTCGCCGACCAGCCACATGGCGGTCGGCCCGCGCGCCGGGGGCTGCCTCGGCGAACCGGGTCATGGCTGGACCTTGTCGAGGGTGATGTCGTGTTCGGGGCCCGAGCGTGGCTTCCGGGTACGGGGCAACGCCCGGTCGGGCAACCAGGGGGCGGTCGTGGTGCAGTTGCGGTTGCGTGAGGGCGCGGACCTGCTGGGTACGGGAGGTGGCGGGGCGCGCGGCGAGTGGGTGAACACGGGGCCCGGCGGGTGAACGTCCGGTGGCCCGGCGACGTATCTGTGGGGGGTGGGCCCGGCCGGCCGGGCGGGTCCGCGCTGCCGTCACCGCCTCGCCCGCCCCGCCCCTCGCGGGATCGGCTCGCACGGAAGGACCCCAGGGTGTCGCTCTTCACTCGCCCTCGCCAGGAGCCGGATTCCCACGAGGAGGCGAAGGCCCATGAGGGGACGGAGGCCGAGAGTGCGGGCGGGCGGGAGGCGGAGCAGGGCGCGGGCCGGCCAGAGGGGCAACAGGGCGCGGGCGGGCCGGAGGCCGAGGGGGGTGCTGCGGCGGCGGTCGGCCGGTTCCGGCTGGGCCGCCGATATCCCCG
Organism: Streptomyces sp. NPDC004610; assembly: GCF_040609715.1. Classification (NCBI taxonomy): domain Bacteria; kingdom Bacillati; phylum Actinomycetota; class Actinomycetes; order Kitasatosporales; family Streptomycetaceae; genus Streptomyces; species Streptomyces sp. NPDC004610. The sequence continues at coordinate 2,065 of NZ_JBEXLA010000030.1, forward strand.
TACCGCCCGCGGCATCGGTGTCGGGGTGACCGTGCTCGCCGGGTTGCTGTTGTTCGGGGCGTTGTTGATGCCCAACCGGGTCGATCGGTTGTCGGTGGGGGCGTTCGCGCGGCTTCCGGCGGAGGGGATTCTGCTCGTGGGGCTGCTGCTGGCGCTTCCGGCGCGGGCGCGGCGGATCGCGGCGGTGGTCTCGGGGGCCGTGCTCGGTCTGGTGACGGTGCTGAAGTTCCTGGACATGGGCTTCCAGCAGGTGCTGGCCCGCCCGTTCGACCTGGTCTTCGACTGGGTCCTGCTGGACGACGCGACCGGCTATCTCAAGGAGTCGTTCGGGCGCTCGGGGCAGGTGCTCGTGGTGGCCGGGGTGCTGGTGCTGCTGGTGGCGCTGCTGGTGCTGATGACGCTGGCCATGGTGCGGATCACCCGGCTGATGGACCGTCACCGGCACCGCGCCACCCGGACCGCGATGGTCCTCGGCACCGCCTGGATCACCTGTGTGACGCTCGGGGTGCAGATCGCCGGGGTGCCGGTCGCCACCAAGGGGAACACCGAGTTCCTGGGGAACCGGGTGGAGCAGGTGTGGGCGGGGCTGCGGGACGCCAAGGTCTTCGAACGGGAGGCGGCCGTCGACGCGTTCGCGGGCACCCCGCCCGAGGACCTGCTGACCGGGCTGCGCGGCAAGGACGTCCTGTTCACCTTCGTGGAGAGCTACGGCCGGACGGCGATCGACCATCCGGCGACCGGTGAGCGCATCGGCACCGTCCTGGACGACGGGACGGCGACGCTGGCGGCGGCCGGGTTCGGCGCGCGCAGCGGCTGGCTGCGCTCGCCGGTGACGGGCGCCGGGAGCTGGCTCGCCCACTCCACCTTTCTGTCCGGGCTCTGGGTCAAGAACCAGCAGCGCTACCGCACCCTCACCGGCGGCGACCGGGCGACCCTGACCAGCTACTTCCGTGACAGCGGGGCCTGGCGGACGGTAGGGATCGTGCCGGGGGTGCGCCGGGCCTGGCCGGAGGGCGCCTACTTCGGACTCGACCACATCTACGACTCGGAGCGGCTCGGCTATGAGGGCCCGTACTTCAGCTGGACGCCGGTGCCGGACCAGTTCACGCTGGAGGCGTTCGAGCGGCTGGAGCACGGCGTCGCGGACCGGCGTCCGGTGATGGCCGAGATCATCCTCGCCTCCAGCCACAACCCCTGGGTGCCGCAGACCAGGATGCTGGACTGGGACGACCTCGGGGACGGCTCGGCCTTCCACGCGATGGCGGAGGAGGGTGACGACCCCGAGGAGGTGCTGCGCGACTCCGGCCGTCTGCGGACCGCGTACCGGGACTCCATCGCCTACTCGCTGACCTCCCTCGTCCAGTGGCTCGAACGGTACGGCGACGAGAACACCGTGATGGTCTTCCTCGGTGACCATCAGCCCGTCCCGGCGGTCACCGACGGGCGGGGCGGCAAGGATGTGCCGATCACGATCGTCGCCAAGGACGAGAAGGTGCTCGACCGGATCGCCGGGTGGGAGTGGACGCAAGGGCTGAAACCGGCCGGTGACGCCCCGGTGTGGGGGATGGACGCGTTCCGTGACCGGTTTCTGACGGCGTACGGGGGGACGGGGGCGCGGTAGAGGGACGGTGGAGGCGCGGCCGGGGCGGGCGGTGGGCACCACGCACCGGGACCGGGCCGCGTGTCTCTCGCCGGAGTTTCCCCCGGCCGGAGGAGTGTGCCGGGCCGGCTACCTGATCGTGCAGCGTCGAGGTTCATTGGTGAGAGCGTCCGGGCGGCGGACGGGGTGCCGTGGCCTCGGGGAACTAACGTCCTTCCGTGGACGCGGACTCCCTGAACGGTCTCTTTCTGGTCTTGACCGGCCAGCAGATGCCGGACGCCGACCCGGCGTTGATGCGTGCGTTTCTGGTCGTTCCGCAGCGGGAGCTGGAGCAGCAGCTCGTGCAGGTGCAGGAGCTGGTGGTGCGGGTGGCGCAGTCGGTGTCGGAGCAGTCGAACGGACAGTTCTCCGACGCCTACCGGGAGGCGATGCTGACGCTGGCCTCGCCCGAGGGGCGGTCGGCGCTGGAGGGGCTGCGCAACGCGGCGCGGCAGCTCGGGGACTTCTCGGAGGAGTCCGCCTACCAGGTCGAGTACACGAATCTGATGATCCTGCTGCAACTGGCCCTGTTCCTGGTGGAGTTCGCCGCCACGTTCATCATGGCGATCTGGAATCCGTTCGGGGCGATGGTCCGGCAGGCGATGCTGCGGGCGCTGTACCGGAACATCCTGAACAGCCTGGTGTTCAAGGTTCTCGCGGCCATCGCCTCGCAGCAGGTCATCCAGATCGGGCTGGCGGTGGCGATGGACCGCCTCACGCAGTGGATGCTGGCCGGACGGGGCCTCACCACGACGAAGGGGAAGACCTATCTGACGCAGGCGGTCGCCTTCGGGGCGGTGGCCGGATTCGTGGCGGTGCCGGTGCAGTTCGGGGCGTCCTGGCTGGCACAGAGCCTGATCAAGCGGATGCACCGAGGGGCGGGTGACCGGCTCTTCGACGACCTGGAAAAGGCGCTGGCCAACCGTCCGCTTCCGGACAACCCCAAGAACCCGGCGAGGAACGCGGCCGACGGCGCCGGGGACGACCCGGTGGGCGGGACTCCGAGGCCGCTGCCGCCACCCCGGCCCGGGGACGCCCCGGGCGGTTTCAGCGGGGGCGGCCTCCCGGCCGGCTGGGGCGGGGGCGCGGGCGGTGCGGACGGGCTGTTCGCGCGGGGCTTCGCCGACCGGCTCACCCAGGTGAGCGATCTGCTCGCGCGGGGCGCCGCTCCGGACGGTGTGCGCGAGGCGTTCGCCCGGGACATGGGGGCGCTGTTCGCGGGCCGGTTCGGCGACGACCTGGGCGGCGGACCGGCGCGGACGCTGGGGGCGGACTGGGCGCGCGCCTTCCTGGACGGTCTGTCGGGCGCGGGGCTGGCGGGTGAGCTGCGGTCGGTGCTGGACGGACGGTTCTCGGGTCTGTTCGGGGACGGTGTGGTGCGGGCGATGTCCACCTCGGTGGCGGACGCGTTCGGGACGCGGAACTGGGGCGGCAAGGTGCTGTCGTTCGCCCTGCACGGCATCGGGGACGGAATCATCGGGGTCGGTTCGGAGCTGGTCTACAACGCGATCACGCTCAAGCAGTTCATGGTGAGCGGTGTCGGGGCGTTCTTCACCTCGATGTCCAGTGAACGCGCCGCGGAGGGCTTCGACATGGGCGCGAGCTGGCTGGCGGACAAGTTCAAGCGCCCCGATGCCACGCTGGACCCGGAGATGCTCGGGCTGCTCTCCTCGATCAACGCCACCGACTGGGCTCCGCCCGAGGCCGGTGGTTCATCCTCGTCCGTGGTCAGGACCATGAGCACGACCACGGCTTCGGCTACGGCTACGCCCGTGACCACGGGTGCGGGCGCGGGCGCGGCCACGTTCGCGGGGGACGCTTCCACGGGTGGAAGGAACGGCGGTGGTATGCCTTCCTTGGGCGACCTGCTCCGTCCCATGGACGATGTGTTCAGCACCGGGACGATGGATGTGCCGGACATGCCGACGCTCATTCCGACGGTGTTCAACGCCCCGTCGGCCGACATCTCGACGCCGGACCCGCGCGGCGCCGGGACGGGCACCGGACCCGGACCCGACAGCGTGGCGGAGCGGGTCGGCTCGGCGGGGGACAGTGAGCGTGCGGACGGCCCGCACGCCGGTCGTCCCCACTCCGGCCTGACGTTTCCCTCTCCTCACCGGATCGGTGAGACCGGCGTGCCCCCGGCGCCCCCGCAACACCGGGCCCAAGAACACCGGCTCCAGATGCACCGGCCCCACGCCGACCAGCCTCAGGACGCGCAACGGCAGGACGCCCAGCGCCAGAGCACCGCCGTCCACCGCCCGGACGCCCCCGCGCAACCCCCTGCTCCCCGCCACCTCGGCACGGGCGGCGACCCCTTCGCCTTCCGCACCGACACCGCGACCAGCGTCAGCGGCACCGACTCGGACTCGGACTCGGATTCCGACAGCAACAGCGGCAGCGTCGGCGTCACCAGCACGGAGACCTTCGGTTCGACGACCACGAGCAGCACCGTGCGCACCGATGCCACCGGCGACCACGAGCCCACCGGAGGCCCGGTCCCGTCGGCCCCCGCTCCGGGGAACGAGGGCCGGGCGTCGTGGCCGGTCCATGACGAACGGAGCCTGAGTGAGCTGGTGGACAAGGCAGCCGCCGCCTCGGCGAACCGGCTCGGCACCCCTCCCGTCCCCTCCGCCCCCGTCCTCTCCGCCGCGCCCGATCCGTCGGCGCCCTCCCCCTCGCCGACCGACCCCTCCACCACCGTCCCTTCCCCCTCGGCAACCGACCCCTCCACTCCCGACCCCTCCACCACCGTCCCGCTCACCCGGCTCCCGCCGGCGGAGCCCGCGCCCACGTCCGGGGACGTCGCCGTCCCTCCCCGCCCCGCGGCGAAGCTCCTCAACTGTGTGATCCTGCTGGAGGACCTCACCCGCCGGCTCCACCCCGGCGCCGCCGACGCACTCCGGGTGCTCGGACGCGACCTGCCCGGCAGTGGCGTCCGGCCCGCCGTCCCGGTGGACGACCTCGCCCTCGGCACGGACCGGACCGAGCGCGGCCTCGTCCTGGGCGCGGCGACCGATCCCGATACCGCGCTCGGCGCGGCGCACACCCGTCAGCGTCTGGCCGCGGGCCCCGGCTGGATGCCCGTCACCTCCGCACCGGACCTCGAAACCGCCCTCGTCGGTACGGGCGCGGGCTCCACCGCCCTGGTGCTGACCAGTTACCCCACCGGCGTGGGGCACGCCTTCGCCGTCCACCACACCAGTGACGGGCCCCGCTGGATCGAGATGCAGGCGCCGCAAGGGGAGCGTGTCCACACGAACCCGCCCGCTCTCGACCCCGGTCACACCCGGGCGGTCCTCCTCGGCCCGGACGGCCGGGTCGTGAACCGGCTCCCGGACCCGACGGCCGCTCCCGCCACGGTCACCGCGCTCACCGACCCGCCCGCCAGCACCGGCTACGGCGCCCGCAGACCACAGCCCACCGACGGGCCGGACGATCTCACCGGGACGCCCGGACGAGGGTCCGCCCTCCTCGGTGTCCACGACCGGCTGCGGGATCGGCTGCGTGAGGAAGGCCTCGTGCCCGCCGAGGACCCCGTCGACGGGAACGGTGACCCGTTCTTCTCGTCCCTGGTCATCAGCGCCGCCCTGACCACCTCGGTGCGGGAGACCCGCCGGGAACTCGCCGGGTTCCTGGCCGACCAGCTCGACACGGCGGAACGGAGCATCTGGCGGGACATCGATCCCGTCGTCGCCCCGCAGGCCACCGGGGGCGCACGGGACAGCGCGCGACGGCGGTTCATCGACGACATGGCCACCGAGGGCCGATGGGACGCGCGATGGAATCCGCTGGTGCCCCGGATCGCCGCGCACTACTACGGCCTGAGCCTCGACGTGGTCGACTCCACGCCGTTCGGCATCAGGCGAGCGCATCACGGGGCCGGTCGAGCCGTCACGCTCGCCCGTGTCCAGGGCCGCTGGTTCGGCACTGTTCCGCTCTCCAGCGGTCCGGACCGGAGCACGGTACGGCAGCGGCCCGGCTCGGGCCCGCTGAGCGAGTCGGTCGTCGTGTCGGAGCGGGGCCGCCGTTTCGGTATCTGGCTGCACGACGGCCGGGGCGCCCCGCCCTGGCAGGAGGCGGGGCTCCCGGCCGGGCTCCCGGTCTTCGCCGAGGGCACGCACTCGGCGGCGAGCGAGGTGTTCGTCCACGGCCATAGTGACGGTGACCGTGACCGCGTCGCTGTTGATGACGGTGACGGTGACGGTGACGGTGACGGCAGGATGCGGGCCGGATCCCGGGCGGTCTCCCCTCAGGAGCTGGCGGACTTGATCCGCCGGGCAGCCCCGTACTCCACCCCGGTGCTGATGACGAGGGCCTCGGACCGGGAGGCGTCGGCGCTGGCCGAGCTGCTGGCGACCGACGTGATCGTGACGACCGGCGGGGAGGGGGGAACGTCCGCGCCCCGATTCCTGCGTTTCGCCCCGGGGCACCCCGGAGGTGTGCCGGTCGGCCCGCGTGAGGGCCAGGGCCAGGGGCAGGAGCCGGAGGGCGGGACCCAGCCCCGCCCTCCCGGCCCGGCGGCCCCCGTGCACTCCCCGCCCCTCGGTACGACGGAGACCTTCTGGGTGCCCTTCCAGCGGGGCAGCACCGAGATCGCCGACCCGGCCCGGATCGCGTCGGCGGCCGGGTACGTCGCCGACCACAGCTTCCGGGACCCGGAGCCCGGCCGCTACCGCCCCCACATCGTCATCGTGGGCTACGGCAAGAAGAACAAGCTCTTCTCCGGCTTCAACGGCGACGAACGCGCCCGCGCGGTCGCCCGTGAACTGCGCGTCAGGCTGGGCTCGTTGATCCCCCCGCCCGGCCGGTGGCGGCGCCAGGTGCTGCCCTCCGACTTCCCGGTGGACCTGCGGTCGGCGGACGGCCCACGCGGCGTCGCGATCCAGGTGGAGCTGCGCCCCGCGCAACTGGTCGACCGGCTCTTCGCGAAGGTGACACCCCAGACACCCCAGATACCCCAGTCAGCACAGTCAGCACAGACATCCAAGGCAGGCGCGACACCCGAGACATCCAAGGCAGGCGCGGCATCCAACGCGGCAGGCGACGCAGCCGAAGTCCGCGACGGCGCGGGGCCGCTGGGGCCGGATCTGTTCGGGCTGCGCTCGGAGCCCGCCCCGCCGCCCTTCCTCCAGGGCTTCGACCACGACGCCCTCCCGCCGGGCGGGGTGGGCGACTTCTTCAGCCGGCTCAGCATGACGCGGAGCGCGCCGACCAGGCGGCTGGCACCGGAGAGGTTCTCCGGGGGAGCCACCCTCCCCACCGCCGGCGGCCCGGTCCCCCTGGTGCGGTACGCGATCTGGCTCGGCGGACCGCTCACCGGCCGCGGAGCGATGGGCGATGTCCGACGGCGTCTGGCGGAGGTCGCCACCGGCTTCGGACGCGGCCTCACGACCGTCCTGTTCACGGACGTCCCCCGCGCGGCGTTCACGGCGGCCGGGCGGGACCCGAGCAGCGCCCCGGCCGTGCACGACATGCTGCGCTGGGCCAGGCACCGGGGCATCCGGCTCGTCCACCCCGACGAGATCTTCACCAGCGACGCCCCGATGCGGTTGCGGGCCGAGTACGCCACGGAACACATCCGGCAGACGGGACGCGGCTACGCGGCGGCCTCCGACATCCTCAGACTGGAGATCGTGCACCGCTTCGGCGGGATCTACCTGGACGGCGATCTGTCCCTGCTGATCGGGGTGGACCCGCTGCGGAGTCTCACCGACGGCCTCGCGGACTCCGATCTGCTCGGTTCCCCGAACGGCAGCAACGACGTTCTCGTCGCCCCCCGGCAGCACCGGGCCGTCCACGACTATCTGGAGACGATCCGCCAGAACTACCGGCTCGATCAGCGGGCCCTGGTGCACACGGATCGCGACCCGACCCTCGCCACGCTCGCGGCGGCCGGAGGGGAACTCGCCGACGACGTAGCACGGCTGGAGGGCCCGCCGGCCGCCTGGGACTCGATGATGGCGACACCGCTGCTGAGAACCCGCCGGGACACGGTCATCTGGCGGACCGGTATGCCGCCGGACGCCATCACCGACGCACCGGGCTTCGACGCGGTCGACGACACCAGCGACGGGGCGTGGAACACCGATTTCGCCCGCACCGCCGTCCCGCCCGACAGTCCCGAAGGGCTCGACATCCTCGTCAGGGCGGCGGCGACCCTCGTACGGGAGCTGTTCAACCGCGCGGGCGACCTGCGTTTCACGCTGATCACCCCCGCTCTGCGCTCGCTCTCCGATCCCGACGCGGCCGGGGCGGCGCTGCTGGAGTTCGTGGCCCGCACCCCGGACCTCAGCGCCAGGGTCAGGAGCATCACCACCCACGGACTCCGGCCCATGCCGGGAAACCGGGCCTACGACGAACTGACCCCGGCGCTCCTTCCGGCGCGCGCCCACGAGTTCCTCACGCTCGACAGGCCGGGCCGTGTCCCCCGGCCCCGCTGGCGGCTGGGGGAGATCGTCACGGACGCCCGGATGCTGCGGCCCGGTGAGACGGCGATGCCGCTGACCCGGTCGGAGTCCTGGCGGAGCATCGGTGAACTGGTGGACGCCGCGGGACGGACCCCGTTCGTGACCGTCGCCCCCGCCCTCCCGGCCCCCGGCGCCGACTCCCCCGGCCCACCCGGCCGACGCGACGGCGTCCGGGACACGGCCCCCGGACCGGCCTGGACGTCCCCCTCCGCGCCACCGGCCTGGACACCCGACGAGGACGACACCCCCGGGCGGCCCCCGGCCGAATCGTCCTCCGGACGCGGTCACGCACGCGGTCACGCACCCGGCGAAGGACCGTCACGGTCGACGCGCACACCCGGCGAGGGACCCTCCCGGCCGACGTACGCATCCGGCGAAGGCCCCTCCCGCCCGACGCGCACACCCCGCGAAGGCCCCTCCCCCTCCGAAGAGACTCCCGGCGCGGCGTCCCTCCGGCCGGAGCAGACCCTCCAGCCGGAGCACACCTCCGACGACGCTCCCGACCGGGCATCCGGCCGGACACCCGAGCAGGTCGCCGCTCAGCGCCTGTACGCCGAGGACATCGCGCGGATCCTCCATACCGAGCCGCTCCAGACCGGCGCGCTGCTGACCCTCGTCAACCGGTGGTCCTCCACGCCGTCCCTGCTCACTCCCGACGCGCTGCGGACCCAGTACCACGAGGTGACCGGGACCGATCTGGCCACCGACCTCAACCACGCGGCGGAGCAAGGGAGGCTGGACCTCGCGGACCTTCCGCTGGTGACCCGTCGTCTCGGTCTGGCCGGCGACTCCCGCCCCGTCGGGGAGGCACTGCCCCACATGGCGGCCCGGCAGGCGCGCGACGAGCCGGATCTGCCGGCGGTGGTGGAGTTCACGGCCCAGGTGCGCGACGCGTTCACCCGGGACGACCCGGAGCGGGCGCTGGACCTGCTGCGGAGCCTGGACCGTGACCTGCGCAAGGTGTGGGCGGTCGAGACGTCCTGGGCGCGGCGGTACGGCACGGCGATGCGCCCGCTGCTCTCCCGGGCGTGGCCGGCCTACGCGGCCCAGACCTCCGACGCGCTCGGCCACCACGACAGCGCGCCGGTGCCGATGGTCCAGGTCGCCCAGTGGTACCGGCAACTGGCCGATGTCACCTTCGAGCACTACCGGCACGGGACGGTCCCAGTCACGACGGGGCACCCCGAGGATGGCTGTATCGACCGCTCCTATCTGTGGAGCCTCCAGCTCATGCGCTGGGGCGTGCTGCCGCTCAAGGTGTACGCCGCGCGGACCGGCGGGCCCGCGCTGAACGTGACGACGCCGACGGCCCGGAACGCCACGCCCACGGCCCCGGGCCGGGTGACCTGGCCGTTTCATGTGGCACCGGTGGTCAGAGCGCTGCTCCCCGACAGACGGGCCGTGTCCATCGTGCTCGATCCGTCACTCGGGCGCGGACCACTGACCGTCGGTGCCTGGATGCAGGCCCTGGGCATGCCGACCGAGGACGGCGCCTACCGCCACTACCAGGGCTCCCTGGCCCAGGTGCACCAGCAGTTGTGGGCCGACCTCCGGGCGCGCCCGCACGCCTGGCGTTCCTTCGCGCCCGCGCTGCCGCTGGAACCCACGCTGCTCTACAGCGAGGCGCATTCCCCCAGCTTCCCGTTCCCCGACCAGCCGCTGATCCGGTCGTGGCAGGACGGCCATGCCAAGGTGCTGAAGAACGCGAACCGGCTGTACCGCCAGCACATCCGGGCGCAACGCCGGGAACTGGCACGCGAGTTGGAGGGCATCCTCGCCGCGGTGCCCCGGCAGCACCCACCCGCGGACGTCTTCCGGCGGCTCAGGGACGAGGTCGCCCGGCACGGAGCGATGCAGGGATTCCTGGACGAGCGGCCGGACTTCACGCTCGCCGCGCGCCGCCTGCTGACCGAGACCCACTACGACCGTTTCGCGGCGCTGTTCCCGCCCGTGGACGCCGACTTCGTCCCCGACGAGGACTCGGCCGGCGAGACGACCCCCGAGGAATCCCCCGACGAGCACTCCAGCGGGGACGAGGACATGACCGACTCCCCCTACGCCTCCGACGACGACCTACGGGACGGCCCTCGGGACGGCCTGCGGGGCGGCACCCGTGACGACGAGGACGGCATGGATGTCGTCGGGGGCACCCCGGGGGCCTGGTCCCTTCCGTACCCGGACAGCGGCGCCCTGTGGAACGAGGGCGGTCTTCCCCCCGGCGTCCACGTCCCGCTCCCTCCCGACCCGCTCGGGGCGTTGCGTGCCACCGCGACCCCGGCGCCGATCCGTACCGAGAGTTTCGACCCCCGGCGCGGCGGGCCGTACGAGGAGGGCAGGCTCGCCGGGGCGAGGAATCTGATTCGGTTCGACGCGCGGGTCCTGCAACTGCGGTCCGGCACCTGGGTCAGCGATGCCACGGTCCGGGTCCATCTGGCACGCGGGACGGCGGACCGGCCCGGAGAGGCGGTCACGGACACCGACATCCTGTCGCTTCAGGAGCGGGTGACCCGGACCGTGCACCAGCGGGTCAACTCCGCCGGACTCAGGCTGCCGGACACGTCCGTCTTCCAGCTCAACGTGGAGTTCCTTCCCGGGCGGCGGGGGGCACACCATGTGGTCCGGGTGCACGGGGGCCGGGGCCCGATCACCACGACCGAGCTGCATCTGCGGGACCCCCGGGGCGAAAGGCTGACGGACGATCAGTTGCTTCACGAGTTCCTGCACTTCGTCGGTCTCTCCGACCGCTACTTCGCCAAGGGGTACCTCTTCCGCGACCGCCCCTGGTCCCCCAGGATCGACGTGGACGGCTCCCTCACCGGGGGCCGTCAGCCGCACGACGACACCCCGGTGCTCGGCGCGGACGATCTCGCGGACCTCGTCCGCGTCTTCCGGACGGGACCGGTCCTCCGCCCCCTCGGCCACCCGTCCCCGGTGGCCCAGGCGCCCGGCGCTCCCGCCCGGGGCGAATCCGTGTTCCGCACGCTGCTGGGCGCGGCGACCGACGTTCCGCGTCCGCGTGCGGACGGCCCGCGCCCCCATGCCCCGGCGGCCCCCGTCTTCGACGAGAACCGGCTGAACGCCGCCATGCTCGCGGCGGCGGACTCCGCCCGCAGACAGCACGACGCCGCACAGTCCCGTACCGACGACGACAGCCCCTTCCCCGCCCCCTTCACCGACACCACGGACACCCCTGACACGGCATCCCGCACCCCCGCCGATGCCGCACCCACCCCACCCACCCCCCTCACCGCCATCAACTGCGTCCTCCTCCTGCGCCACCTCCTCCATCAGCTCCATCCCACCGATGACACCGGTCTCTTCTCCCGGGCCGACCGTGTCCCCGGGGGCCCCGGGCCGCGTCCGGCCACCCATCAGGACGACATCCACATCGGCACCCGCAGAGCCGACCTGTCGCTGCTCCCCGGCCCCGGCTGGGCCGCCGTCACCCGCTGGAGCGATGTGACAACCGCCCTCGGGCGCGTCGACCCCGGCTCCACCGCCCTGATCCTCAGACAGAGCAGGGAGGGCCTCGGACACGCGTTCGCCGCCCACCGGATCGAGGGCGGCGCGGTCCGCTGGGTCGAGATGCAGGCCGAGGGCGGGCCCCGCGTCAGCGCGCGGGAGCCGGACGACGCTCCCGGGGACACCCTGGCCGCGGTCGTCGGGCCCGACGGAAGCGTCCGCCCCGCGGCACTCGGGAACAGCCGCCGCTCCCTCACCGTCGACGCCCTCACCGACCCACCCGCCACCCGTCGCTACGCCGGCCCCCGCAAGCAGCTGCCGGCCCTGCTGTCCGCCGAGGTGGAGGCCGAGCAGCGGCGGCTGCGGGATGTCGGACGGGACGGCGACTGCTTCTATCACGCCCTCAATGTCACGGCGCAGCTCAACAGCACACCGGCCGAGCTGCGGCGGGTGATGGCGGACTATCTCCAGGCCGAGCTGGCGGCCCCGGGCCGGGGACGCTGGACCACCGACTTCGACGCTTCCGTGGACACACAGGGCGAGCCGCTGACCGACCCGCTCCGTCAGCAGATCATCGCCGACATCCGCACCACCGGACTCTGGACCGTCCAGGCCGCGGACCTCACCCCCGCCGTCGCCGCGTTCGCCCTCGGTCTCCGGATCGACGTCAGGGACCTGACCACGGGGGGAATCGGACGCTCGGCGTACGGCGATCCCGCCCACCCCCATGTCCTGCTCGGCCACCGACCGGGCCACTGGCTGGCCACGGAACCCGTGGACAGCGCCGGTCAGCAGGTCGGCCCCTGGCAGTCCGACCCCTTCCGCTCGGACGCCGACGCCGTCGCGACCGCCCTGGGTCTGCTCACGGCGAGCCACCGCGACGAACTGCGGGGCAGCGGCAGGGGCCGTCGCTCGGGCATTCCCTTCGATGCCCTCGCCGGGGCGCTCGGCGGTGCCGCCAGCACCACCGGGCTCAAGACCTGGCAGAAGGGCAAGAACCCGGCCGACGCCGGTGTCCGCGAGCACTATCTGGCGATGTTCGCCGTTCTCGCGGAACTGCGCAGGCTGCACGACCGCCCGAGGTTCAGCGAGTTCCACCGGAACGCGAGCGCGCTGCCGGGCGTACGGCGCTGGATGGAAGACGGGCCCTTCCGGGCACGGCTCACCGCCGCGCTCCTGGTCAGTGACCCCACCGCGGACCCGCCCCCGCTCCCGGAACCGTCCCCGGGTCCCGCCGAGGCGGAGCCGGGCGAGGCGGTGGACGCCGGGCCGTCCGCGCCGGAGCCCCGGATGTTCGTGTTCCTCGCCGAGCACGAGATCCTCGGGGACATCCTGCGGCTGCTCACCCGGCAGCAACGGGCGGATCTGCGCTTCGACGACATCGATCCGGACGCCGACGGCGGCATTCCATGGACCGAGTTCGCGAATGTGGTGCACCAGGGGCTCAGGCCCGCGACGATCCAGACCTGGGAAAGGGGCAAACTGCCCCTCACCTTCGCCGACCGGGTTCGCTACACGGCCCTGCTCGCCGTGCTCGTCGAACTGCGCGGGTGGACCGACTCCGACGGCTTCGCCGACTTCCGCGCGCGTGCCCGTGCGATCCCGCAGGTGCTGGAGGTGATGAACGACGCCGTGTTCCGGGCGGAGGTGACGGCCGCTCTGCGGCGTACCGGGTGGGCGGGCACGGACCCGGCGGCGGGTGCGGGCGGGGCGACGGGTGCGGGCGGGGCGGACCAGCAGGCCGGACCGGCCGGGCCAGCCGGACCGACCGGACCGTCCGGGCCGCTCTCACCCGCCCGGACACTGACCGAGGTGATCGCCCGGTTCGGCCCGCCGGCGACGGTCGACGAGGTGGTCCAGCGCTACGAGGAGGTCGCCCGGATCCTGGGCCGGCCCGTGCAGGTGACCCGGACGCACCACGACGGCCGCCCGCCGCACCACATCCTCACCGACGGCACCGGCGCGCCCGTCCACCTCCTGGAGGAGGAACGCCCGGACAGAACGGTCGGGGTCAGGGACGCCACCCACGACGAGGCCATGGCTCTGCTGCACGAGCCGCCGATCACCGCGCCCGAGGCCATGGCCGTGGCGAACCCGCTGCTGCTGCCGCCCGAGGCCGTCGCCGATCTGGGCCGCATCCCTCAGTACCTCCACCCCGACGCCCCGGCCCACATCCTCGCTCTGCGGCACGCCCTCCCGGAGGTCGCCCGGCTGCTCGACCGCCCGGCGGACGGGCGGATGATCCCCTTCCCGTACGGGCTCGCCCCGGCCCTGTCGGACCTGCTGCCCCCGCTGTTCCTGCATCCGGGTGCCGACCTCGACCGGGCGGCCCTGCTGGCGCGGGCGGCCGACACCCTCGCCGCGCGCGTCCGCGACCATCTGCGCGCCCGGGTCGACGTCCCCAGGGTCCTGAACGGTCACGGCGCGCTGACGGGCGCCGAGTTGTGGCGTGCCGTGGACACGCTGGGCGGGGGTGTCCAGGGGGTCCAGGACTATCCGACCGCGCTGGAGGGGCAGGTGACGCTCCTGGGGACTGTCGACGCCGCCCTCGCGGGGGCCGCGCCGGTCACCGCGGACGAGTTCCGCTCAGCGGTCGTGGGGATCGGCCCCGACCCCGACCCCGGCCTCGTCGCGGTCACGGCGCTGCCCGTGCTCGTCGCGGTCACGGTGCTGCTCGCCCGGCTGGGCGAGACGGTGCCCCCCACCCCGGCGGAGTTCGGTACGGCACGTGACGCGACCGACGGGTCCGCCGAACGGATCGCCCGGGACATCGCCCGGCGGCGGAACGCCGGGTGAGCGGGACCCGCCCGGCCACCGGGACGCGCGCGTCGCCGGACCCGGTGCGCCCAGGGCCGCCGACGGCTCACCCGGTGAACCGGTCCCGCAGCTCGCGCTTGAGGATCTTCCCACTGGCGTTGCGGGGCAGCACGTCCACGAAGAAGACCCGCTTGGGGGCCTTGAAGTGGGGCAGCCGGTCACGGGCATGGGCGATGAGATCGGCCTCGGACACCTCGGAGCGGGCGACGACCACCGCAGTGATCGCCTCGATCCAGCGGTCGTCGGGCAGTCCGATCACGGCGGCCTCGGCGACCGCCTCATGGGTGTAGAGGGCGTCCTCGACCTGCCGGGAGGCGACCACCACCCCACCGGAGTTGATGACGTCCTTGACCCGGTCGACGATGGTGAGATAGCCGTCGGTGTCCCGCACGGCCAGATCGCCGGAGTGGAACCAGCCGTCCCGGAACGCCTCCGCGCTCTCCTCGGGCTTGTCCCAGTAGCCCTCGCACAGCTGCGGCGAGCGGTAGACGATCTCGCCGGGGGTGCCGCCGGGCACGTCCTTGCCGTTCTCGTCCACGACCCGGGCGTCCACGAAGAGGACGGGGCGTCCGCAGGAGTCCATCCGGCCCTCGTGCTCGTCGGGGCCGAGGACGGTGGCGAGGGGGCCGATCTCGCTCTGGCCGAAGCAGTTGTAGAAGGCGAGGTCGGGGAGCCGGGCGCGGAGCCGTTCGAGGACCGGCACCGGCATGATCGAGGCCCCGTAGTACGCCTTGCGCAGGCCCGTGAGGTCGCGGGTGGCGAAGTCGGGCCGCTGGGAGAGGGCTATCCAGACGGTCGGCGGGGCGAACAGGCTGTCCGCGCGGCCCTGCTCGACCAGGTCGAAGATCCGGTCGCCGTCGGGTGCGTCGAGCAGGACGCTGGTGGCGCCGACCGCGAGATAGGGCAGCAGGAAGACATGCAGCTGGGCCGAGTGGTAGAGCGGCAGGGCGTGCACGGGCCGGTCCCCGGCGCTCAGGTCCAGCGCGGTGATGGCGCTGAGGTACTCGTGGACCAGCGCGCGGTGGGTCATCATCGCGCCCTTGGGCCGGGCGGTGGTGCCGGAGGTGTAGAGCAGCTGGACCAGGTCCTCGGAGCGGGCCTCGGGCCCGTCGTGGGGTTCGGCGCCGGGGAGGCGGGCGAGCAGGGAGTCCTCGGCGCCCCGCAGGGGCAGGGTTCGTACCCCTTCGGGCAGGCGGTCGGCGAGGTCCGGGTCGGTGAGGACGAGGGAGGCACCAGACTGGCGCACCGGATAGGCGAGATCGTCACCGGTGAGGTTCTGGTTGACCGGGACATGGACCAGGCCCGCGCGGGCGCAGGCGAGGAAGGCGATGAGATAGGCGTCGGAGTTGTGGCCGAAGGCGGCGACCCGGTCCCCGGGGGCGGTCCCCTGGGCGCGGAGCACGCTCGCCGCGCGGGACACGGCGTCGTCCAGGTCCGCGTAGGTCCAGGTGCGGTCGCGGTACTCGACGGCGACGCGGGCGGGGGTGCGGCGGGCGCTGCGGCGCAGCACTCCGTCAACCGTGCTGTGGTGTCCGGGCGTCATGACAGATGATCCTCTGCCGCCGGGCCGGACCAGGTCAAGGGACCTGGCCGGGCCGGCATACCGAACGGTACGCTCCACCGCTCCTTCCCCCCCAACGATGTCGGGAGGCTCGATGCGCATCCGTCCGAGACGGCTCACCGTCCTGGCCGCCGCCCTGCTCACCGCCCTACCGGTCCTGCCCGCCGTGGCAGCACCGGAGCCGGGCGGTGGGGAGCAGCACCCCTGGGGCGGCGGCCTGTCCGCCGTCGTCCGCTACACCGAGTACGGCATTCCGCACATCGTCGGGAGCGACTACGCCTCGCTCGGCTTCGGTACCGGCTGGGCGCAGGCCACCGATCAGGTGTGCACGCTGGCCGAGGGTTTCACCACCGTCCGGGGGGAGCGCTCCCAGTACTTCGGCGCCGACGCGCCCTCGGATCCGGCGCTGTCCTCGGCGGGCCGCAATCTCTCCAGCGATCTGTACTTCCGCGGGGTGCGCGAGGCGGGGACGGTGGAGCGGCTGCTCGCCACCCCGGCCCCGGCCGGGCCGAGCCGGGAGGTGAAGGAGCTGATCCGGGGGTTCGCGGCCGGGTACAACGCCTGGCTGCGGCAGAACCGCGTCTCGGACCCGGCGTGCCGGGACGCCGCCTGGGTCCGCCCGGTCAGCACCCTGGACGTGGCGGCGCGCAGTTACGCGCTCGCGGTGCTCGGCGGTCAGGGCCGCGCGGTGGACGGCATCACGGCGGCGCGACCGCCGAGTTCCGGGAGCGGGGCGGCCACCCCGGACGGGACGGCCGTGGCGCGCGGCGCGCGGGAGCTGTTCGCCGCCGAGAGCGCCTCGATGGGCTCCAACGCGGTCGCGTTCGGCGGCGGCACCACGGCCGACGGGCGGGGGCTGCTGCTGGGCAATCCGCACTACCCGTGGGAGGGCGGGCGCCGCTTCTGGCAGATGCAGCAGACCATCCCGGGGCGGCTGAACGTCTCCGGGGGCGCCCTCCTCGGCACCCCCGTGGTCGGTATCGGGCACAACGAGCGGGTGGCGTGGAGCCACACCGTCGCCACCGGCATCACCATGAACCTCCATCAGCTGACCCTGGATCCGGCCGACCCGACGGTCTATCTGGTCGACGGGCGGCCCGAGCGGATGACGAGGCGGCAGGTCACGGTGGCCGTCCAGGACGGCGCCCCGGTCACCCGCGACCAGTGGTGGACCCGCTACGGCCCGGTGCTCTCCTCCCTCGGCCCCGGCATACCGCTGCCGTGGACCACGACCACCGCGTACGCGGTCAACGACCCCAACGCGGTCAATCTGCGGCTCGCCGACACCGCGCTCGGTCTCGCCCGCGCCCGGAGCACGGACGGTGTCCTCGACGCCCTGCACCGCACCCAGGGCCTGCCCTGGCTGAACACGGTCGCCGCCGACTCCCGGGGCGGCACGCTCTTCACGCAGGCGCAGGTCCTGCCCCGGATCACCGACGACCTGGCCCGCACCTGCTCCACCCCGCTGGGCCGGGTCACCTACCCGGCGTCCGGGCTGGCCGTCCTGGACGGCTCGCGCGGCGACTGCGCGCTGGGCCGGGACCCGGACGCCGTCCAGCCCGGTGTGTTCGGTCCGGCGAAGCTGCCCACGCTGCGGGACGCCCCGTACGCGGAGAACTCCAACGACAGTGCCTGGCTGGCCAACGCCGACCGGCCGCTGACCGGGTACGAGCGGGTCTTCGGCGACATCGGCACGGCCCGCAGCCTGCGCACCCGCGGTGCGATCGAGGAGGTGTCGGCGCTGACGGAACGGGGCGGTCTGACCGTACGGGACCTCCAGGCGCTCCAGTTCGCCAACCGGGTGCCCGCCGGGGATCTCGCGGCGGACGACGCGGCGCGGGCCTGCGCGGCGCTGCCGGGCGGTACGGCGACCGGTGGCGACGGTCGGCCGGTCGCGGTGGGCGAGGCGTGCGAGGTGCTGGCG
Source organism: Streptomyces sp. NPDC004610 (assembly GCF_040609715.1). NCBI lineage: Bacteria > Bacillati > Actinomycetota > Actinomycetes > Kitasatosporales > Streptomycetaceae > Streptomyces > Streptomyces sp. NPDC004610. The sequence continues at coordinate 19,938 of NZ_JBEXLA010000030.1, forward strand.
GGCTGGGACCGCACGCTGGACACGGACAGCCGGGGCGCGCTGTTCTTCGACCGGTTCTGGCGGAAGCTGACGGCGGCCGTCCCGGCGGACCGGCGGTGGAAGGTGCCGTTCGACCCGGCCGACCCGGTGAACACCCCGCGCACCCTGGACACCTCGGCGCCGGGTTTCGCGACGGCGCTGGCGGACACGGTCGCCGAGCTGCGGGCGGCGGGCATCGCGCTGGACGCCCGGCTCGGGGACCACCAGGTCGTGGTGCGCGGCGGGCAGCGGATCGCGGTGCCGGGCGGGACCGAGGGACTCGGGGTGTGGAACAAGATCGAGCCGGTGTGGGACCCGGCGGGCGGCTCCACCGAGGTCACCACCGGGTCCAGCTATCTCCAGGCGGTGGGCTGGAACGGCGGCCCCTGCCCGGTGGCGCGCACGCTGCTGACCTACTCCCAGTCCTCGAACCCGGCCTCGCCGCACCACGCCGACCAGACCCGGCTGTTCGGCGCGGAGCGCTGGGTGACGTCCCGGTTCTGCGAGCGGGACATCCTGAACTCGCCGGAGCTGCGGGTGGTCACGGTGCGGGAGCGCCGCTGACGCCTTGCTCGGGGGACGCGGGCGCGGCTCACAGGGGCCGCGCCCGCCCCTGCCGGTAGGGCGCGCGCAGCCGCCGTTCGCAGAGCCTGCCGTCGGGGTCGCGGGGCATCTCGGCGATGGAGTCGACGCTGCGGGGCCGTATGTACCCGGCGAGGCGCTCGGCGCGGTGGGCGAGGAGGACGGACTCGATGTCGGCGGCGCGGCGGTCGATGGCGGCCCGACCCCCTCGGTCCTCCGACACCTCGGATCCGGAAGTACGGGCCCCGGACGCGCCACGGCACCGTCCTGAGGCCCACCGGCACCGCCCGGAGGCCCACCCGCACCGTCCGGAAGCCCACCGTCCCGGCGCCTGGGCCCACGGGGGTTCAGCGGCCCCCCTCGGGCTCCCCCGGCGCGCAGGGGGGCGGCCTATCGGTAGAGGTGGCCGGTCTCGGTGGCGCGGCCGAGTTGTTGCAGGCAGTGGGTCTCGTCCTGGCGGGCGGCGAGGGTGTCGGGGTGTGCGGCGCCCAAGGCGCGTTCCCGGGCCTCGGCGACCCGGCGGTACTCGGTGAGGGCGTCGGCCCAGCGGCCGAGCCAGCCCAGGCCGACGGCGACCTCGCGACGGCTGACCAGGGTGTCCGGGTGGTCGGGGCCGAGCGTCCGCGCCCGGATCGCGCAGACGTCCCGGGACTCGGTCAGGGCCTCCTCCCAGCGGCCCAGCCGCCCGAGGTTGACCCCGAGGCCGTGGCGGGCGCGGAGGGTCTCGGGGTGGGTGGGGCCGTGGACGCGGGTGCGGTCGGCGATCAGGTCGCGGTAGAGGGTGAGGGCGTCGGCGCTGCGGCCGAGCCGGCCCAGGCTGATGCCGATCTCGTAGCGGGCGGCGAGGGTGTCGGGGTGGTCGGGGCCGAGGGCGCGCGCCCGTGCCTCGGCGACCTCCCGGTAGGTGAGGAGCGCCTCCGCCCACTGCCCCAACTGGCCGAGCGCGTAGCCGACTTCGTACCGGGTGACCAGGGTGTCCGGGTGGTGCGGGCCGAGTACCCGGGCGCGGGCGTCGGCGACCTCGCGGGCGGTGCGGTACGAGTCGTCCAGGCGGCCGAGCCGGGACAGGTTGAAGGCGAGGTTGTGGCGGCAGCGCAGGGTGTCGGGGTGGTCGGGGCCCTGGATGCGTTCGCGGGTGGCGAGCACGGCCGTGTAGACCTCGTGGGCGTCGTCGGGCCGCCCCGACTGGCCCAGGACGTAGGCCATTTCCTGGCGGGCGGCGAGGGTGTCGGGGTGGTCGGGGCCGAGCGCGCGGTGACGGGCCTCGGCGACCAGGGTGTACTCGGCGAGCGCCTCGTCGGCGCGGCCGGTGCGGCTGAGGGTGAAGGCGATCTCGTAGCGGCTGGCGAGGGTGTCGGGGTGTCCGGCGCCGAGCAGCCGCTCCCGGTCGGCGGCCACCGCGCGGTGCACCTCACCGGCCTCGGCCCAGCGGCCGAGCCGCCCGAGGCTGAGCCCGGCGTTGTGCCGTCCGGCGAGTTCGGCGAGCACCTCGGGGGACGGGGTGGGGGCGGCGGGGCGTCCGGTGCCGGGGCGGGGGATCCAGGCGGCGGTGAGGGCGGCCCAGTTCTCGGGCGGCGGGACGGGGCGGGTGGTGGCGCCGGTGGCGCGGTGACCGGTCGTCATCCCCCGGGTCCAGTCGGGCAGCGGACCGGCCTCGTCCAGGTCGCCACCGGGACCGGACTCGGGCTCGGGCCAGACGACGGCCGCGCTCCCCGGCACACCCGCCGCTCCCGGGACTCCGTGGACTCCCGGCGAGTCGGCGGTGGGTCCGCCGCCCGGCGGTTCGCTCCGGGGCTCGGACGGCGGGCGGACGGCGGCCCCCAGGGTCGGCACATACGGGGGTGTGGCGCGGGCGGCGCTGATCCGGCGGCTCAGTTCATGGGCATCGCGAGGGCGGGCGTCGGGCTCCTTGGCGAGGAGGTCGAGGATGATCTCGTCGAGGTAGACGGGGAGTTCGGCGCGGTGGGCGCGGGGCGGGGTGGGCTCGGTGTCGCGGTGGCCGACCAGGATCGCCCAGGGGTCCTCCAGATCGAACGGCGGTGCCCCGGTGGCGATCTCGTAGAGCACACAGCCCAGGGAGTAGAGGTCGCTGCGCTGGTCGACCTCGCTGCCGCCGATCTGTTCGGGGGACATGTAGAGGGGGGTGCCCATGGCGACGCCGGTGCTGGTGAGGCGGGAGGTGAAGCCGATGTCATGGCCGAGGCGGGCGATGCCGAAGTCGCAGATCTTCACCGTGCCGTCGGAGAGCCGGACGATGTTCGCGGGTTTCAGATCCCGGTGCACGACACCCTGCTGATGGGTGTAGGCGAGGGCGGCGGAGACCTGTTCGGCTATCTCCACGACATCGTCCACGGCCAGCGGGTGCTGCCGGTTGTCGTCCAGCAACTGGCTGAGGTTGCGGCCCTCCAGGAGTTCCATGACGAGGAACAGCACCCCCTCGGACTCGCCGAAGTCATGGACGACGGTGATGCCGCGGTGCTGGAGCGCGGCGGCGACCCGGGCCTCCCGGCGGAAGCGTTCCCGCAGCACCCGGGTGAAGTCGGCGTCGTGCTGCGGCCCCATCGGCTTCAGGCACTTCACGGCGACCTGCCGCCCCAGCGACTCGTCGCGCGCCCGCCACACCTCGCCCATGCCGCCGCGCCCGATCAGGTCGAGCAGCCGGTACCGGCCCTGGATCAGCCTGGTCTCCGCCATCGCCCGCAGTCGCCCCCGTCACCGTTGCCGCGCCCTCCCCTGGCCCGTCCAGTATGCGACCGCCCGCCCGGCGCTGAACGCGGCCGGACATCCGTCACCGGACTCCGGACCCCACCCCATGTGATCGGGAGCGGGGCCAGCGTATCCGCGAGCGGAGGGTCCGCGACACGCGCGGGGCCGCCCGGACGGGGTCGAACGCGGCGTTCCGCCAAGGGGATCGGGGCGTCCGGGACATCTGCGGCGAACTCAGGCGCTGTCGTCCCGAGGGGCGAGGCCGGGCGGGGTCAGCGGCGCACCTGCGGCACGCCCAGCCCGATGCACGCGATGATCTCGGGCCAGGAGCATGGTGATGCCCCGGTGCGGTGGGCGTCCGCCTGCGCGGCGGGCTCGGCGTGCCGGGCCGGGGGGCACCAGGGAGCCGTTGCGACGGGGGAACGGAAAGTGGTGTATTTAGTGAGAAAAACCGCATTTCGACTGGTCGCGCCACCCTTTTGGGGGTATCCATGAGGTATGAGCAGCGCACCGATGTATCTGGCAGCGCCCAGCGGACTGCTCAGCCTCGTCCTTTTCGTGGTCGCGGTGGCAGTCCTCGCCGTTCTGGCGGGCAGCTTCTGGCTGGGCAATCGGATCAAGGACCGTGAGCCCCCGACGCCACGGCCCGAGGAGCAGCCCCGGGCGCCCGAGACCGGGCCGGTCCACGAGGTGCTGGAGAACCGTGAGCCGGACGAGGTGCCCAAGGTTCCCAAGGGCGGTCGCGCCCTCACCCCCTACGAGCTGAGCAATATGCAGACCAAGCCGGGGACCGGCAAGGACCGGCCGCGCTGGAGCAAGGGCAGCAGCGGATCCTTCGGCGGGGGCGGCCTCGGCGCCCACTGAGGCGCTCCGCCTGAGGAGCTCCGCCTCAGGCGCTCCGCACCCTCGCTGGGCCCGCGGCTCACGCCCTCCGCCCCGGCCCGTCCCCCTCGAACCCCGCGTAGTACACCGCCGCCATGTCCTCCCCGCCGTGCCCCTGGGCCTCCGCGCGGGCGAAGCGGGCGGCGCTCGCGGCGACCAGGTCCAGGCGGACGCCGTGCCGCTCCCCCGCCTCCACGATCAGCCGGGCGTCCTTCGCGGCGGTGGTGACCGCGAACTCGGGCGGGGTGAGCCGCCCCTCCCGCAGCAGCGCGGCCTTGGCGCGCAGCAGCGGCGTGTCCAGGGGCCCGCCCGCGATGCCGTCGAAGAAGCTCTGCGGGTCGACGCCGAGGGCCTCGCTCAGGGCGAGGATCTCGCCGGTGGCGTTGGTGGCGGTGACCAGCCAGCTGTTGGCGACCAGCTTCAGCCGGGTCGCGCCCCCCGCGGCGGCGTCCTCGCCGGTCCACACGGTCCGCGCGCCGATGGCGTCGAAGACCGGGGTGATCCGCTCACGTCCCTCGGTGGGCCCGGCGGCGAGCACGGTCAGTTTCCCGGCCTCGGCGGGCTCCCGGGTGCCGAGCACGGGCGCGTCGTAGAAGAGGACGCCGTGCTCGGCGGCGGTCCTGGCCAGCGCGGCGACGTCCTCCAGGCTCGCGGTGGTGGTCTGGGCCCAGACCGTGCCGGTGCGCAGGGCGGGCACGGCCCGGCCGATGACCTCCCGGACGGTGCCGCCGTCGTAGAGCATGGTGACGACGGCGTCGGCGTCGCGGACCGCGTCCGCGGGGGTGTCGGCGACGGTCACCCCGTCGGCGGCCAGGGGCTCCGCCTTGGCGCGGCTGCGGTTCCAGGCGGTGACGGTGTGCCCGGCGCGGGCCAGGTCACGGGCCATCGCGGCGCCCATGATGCCGGTGCCCAGGACGGAGACGGTGAGCGGGTCGTTCATGGCGGCGGGTTTCCTGACTGTGGGGGTGCGTGGGGGGCTGCGGGTCAGTCCTCCGGCGGCAGCAGCAGCCGTGCGCTCTCCCCGGGCCCCAGCGTGAAGGCCCGGTCCGGGAGGCGTACGTCGATGGGGGCCGCCTCGGTGTGGTTGGGCACGGTGATCTCCAGGTTGCCCTGGCGCAGCCGGAAGCGGACGCCCCAGTGGGCCTGGTAGCGCACGGAGAAGCCGTAGGTGGACAGTTCGGGCAGCGGGACCGGGTCCAGCCACAGGGCGCCGTCGCGGGTCTCCAGGCCGGTCAGTCCGCGCTGGACCAGGTCGAGGGTGCCGGCCATGGCACCGAGGTGGATGCCCTCGCCGGTGGTGCCGCCCTGGATGTCGGCGATGTCGCCGCGCAGTGCCTCCTGCACGAACTCCCATGCCTCGGCACGGCGGCAGCGGGCCAGGACCCAGCCGTGGACGAGGCCGCTGAGGGTGGAGCCATGGCTGGTGCGGTGCAGGTAGTAGTCGACGGTGCGGCGCCAGGTCTCCTCGTCCAGGGGCATGCCGAGACGGTGGAAGAGGGCGTGCAGTTCGGCCGGGGAGAAGAGATAGCCGAGCATCAGGACATCGGCCTGCTTGGACGCCTGGTAGCGGTTGACGGTGTCGCCCTCGGCCTCCAGGATCCGGTCGAGGCGGCGGATGTCGCCGTAGCGCTCGCGGTAGCGCTGCCAGTCGAGTTCGGCGAGGTCGCCGTAGCCGTCGAACTGGCTGATCACCCCCCGGTGGAAGGGGACGTGGAGCTTGCGGGAGACCTCGTCCCACCGGTCGAGTTCGCCGTCGTCCAGGCCGGTGCGCTCGGCGAGTTCGCGGCGGCGGGGCAGCGGCAGGGCGGTGAGCAGTTCCTGGGTGCGGGCCAGCACCCAGGCGGCGGTGACGTTGGTGTACGCGTTGTCGACGAGGCCGGGTTCCTCGGCGTCCGGGTAGGCGTCGTGGTACTCGTCGGGGCCGACCACACCGGAGATGCGGTAGCGGCCGAGCCGCGGGTCGTAGACGGCGGCGTCGGCCCAGAAGCGGGCGATCTGGAGCAGGGTCTCGGCGCCCTTGGTGTGCAGGAACTCGGTGTCGCCGCTGGCCTCGCAGTACTGCCAGACGTTGTAGGCGATGGCGGAGCCCACATGGTGCTGGAGCCGGGAGTGGTCGGGCAGCCAGCGGCCGGAGTTGGGGTTGAGATGCAGCTGCTGGGTCTCCTCGCGGCCGTCGCTGCCGCTCTGCCACGGGTACATGGCACCCTCGCGGCCCGCGTCCCGGGCGGCGATCCTGGCCTGTTCGAGACGGCGGTGGCGGTAGAGCAGCAGGGCCCGGGAGACCTCGGGGAAGTGCAGATTGAGGAAGGGCAGCACGAACAGCTCGTCCCAGAACACATGCCCCCGGTACGCCTCGCCATGCAGCCCCCGGGCGGGCACGCCGACATCGATGTCAGCGGTGTGCGGGGAGAGGGTCTGGAGGACGTGGAAGAGGTGCAGCCGCAGGATCCGGCCCGCCTCGCCGGGGACATCGAGGTCGGCGCGGCGCCACAACTGCGCCCAGGCGGTGCGGTGGGAGGCGAGCAGCCCGTCGAAGCCGGGCGACCGGTCGACCCGGGCCAGCGCCGCGTACACGGGGTCGCTGATCGCGGGGTCCCGGGAGGTGTGCAGGGCGACGGTCTTGTCGACGGTGGCGACGGCACCGGGCACCAGCCGCAGGGTGAGCCGCTGCACGGCCCGGGGCGGGGTGTGCCGTACGGCGATGTCGGTGGCGGCGGTGATCCGGCTCGCCATGCCGATGCGGATGTCGGAGGTGCGGGTGCGGCAGCGCAGCCAGACGGTGTCCGGGGAGTGGGTGCCGGTGTGGGCGTGGGTGAGATGGCGGCCGTCGAGATCGCGGTAGCGGGCGACCCCGGAGTTGCGCACCCCGCCGTCGAGGGCGGCCTCGACCTCCAGGTCCACCGGGGTGTCGGCGGTGAACTCGGTGCGCAGGGCGGCGAGATGGGGGTCGCCCATGTGGACCAGGCGGACCTGACGGACCGTCAGTTCACCGCCGCCGGGCAGGGCGTAGCGGGTGCGGCGCTCCAGGGTTCCGGCGTCGAGGTGGAGGGCCTGGTGGTGGTCGAGGACGGTGGTGGTGTCCGGGGTGAGCCAGCGGCGGCCCGCCGGGCGGAACCGCAGCGGGAGCCAGTTGGGGACGTTGACCATGTCCTCGTTGTCGACCTCGCGGCCCGCGACCTGGGAGGTGAGCCGGTTGTAGCAGCCGGCCACATAGGTGCCGGGGTGGTGGATGTCGTCGGCGGCGCACTCGGGGAAGGCGCCCCGGGTGGCGAAGCCGCCGTTGCCGAGCGTGCACAGGGACTCGCGCAGCCGCTGGTCGGCGGGGTCGTAGCCGTCGTACTCCCAGATCCAGCGGGTCACTCGGCGCTCCTGGCGGTCGGGGGGCTCGTAGCGGGGCTAGTGGCGGCGGTCGGTGACCGGGCGGGCCTCGATGTCCGCCAGATGGGCGAGGTTGGCGCGGTCCTCGGGGTCGGTGCTGGGCTCGGCGGCGAACCAGGCGTCCAGGATCTCCCCGAGCAGGGGTTCGGAGGTCAGGCGCAGGCTCAGGGCGAGCACATTGGCGTCGTTCCAGCGGCGGGCGCCGTCCGCGGTGGCGGCGTCGGCGCACAGCGCGGCGCGTATGCCGGGCACCTTGTTGGCGGCGATGGAGGCGCCGGTGCCGGTCCAGCAGCACACCACGGCCTGGTCGGCGGTCCCGGCGGCGACCTCACGGGCGGCGGCCTCGGAGCACACGGCCCACTGGGGGTCGTCGCCGGGGCTGAGCGCCCCGTGGGCCGCCACCTCGTGCCCGCGCTCACGCAGCGCCGCCACCAGTCGGCGCGCGACGGGCTCGTCCATGTCCGACGAAACGGAGATCCTCATGCCCTGCTCCCCTCTCCCCCGGTCGTGGGACCGCGACGGTCGGCGACCTCAATTGTGGACATCGCCCCGGCCGGACCTCAACAGTGACACGGTCCGCTCCGGCGGGCCCCGCGCGGGGCCGGGCGCCGGAGTGCGCGGCCGGTGACCGCGCGGACGCCGTCGGCACCGGCCCCGCGCCGACTACGCCGAACGGGCTGCACCGGCCGCCGCGCGCCGGACGGGCCGGTGCCCGAACGGCTCCGCCGCGCCCGCTCCCGCCGGGCCGGGTGGGCGTGTCCACGGCATGCTGGAACCGGGAACCCCGTACCCGGGGCGGCGGTGCGGCGCGGTCCGCGCCGGATCCCGGACGGACGAAGGACTGACGCGCCATGGGCCCTGCCGCAGCCGCCCCGCGGGGCAGCCGGTTCGACGCCGTGCTCGACAGCCCGCTGCTGGGCATGGCGCCCTGGATCGTCTTCTCGGTCCTCGTCGGCCCCTCGCGGTTCGAGCTGTCGGTGGTGCTCGCCCTGGCGATCACCGCCGTCATCGTGATCGCGGGACGGCTCAGGCGTCCCGGCGGCTCCCTCAAGCTGCTGGAGCTGGCGGACGCCGCCTTCTTCGCCCTGATGGCCGTGGTCGGGGCGCTGGCCTCGCCCGCGACCCACCGGTGGCTGGAGACCTACGCGGGCGAGGTGTCGAACATCGCCCTTGTCGTCATCGCCCTCGGATCGATGGCGGTACGCGTTCCCTTCACGATCCAGTACGCGCGTGAGCGGGTCGACCGACGGCTCTGGGACACCCCCGCCTTTCTCCGCACCAACTACGTCATCACCGGGGTCTGGGGTCTGGCCTTCCTCGTCGCCGCCGTCGCCGGGGCCTACGGTGACCTCGTCCTGCACAACCCGGGCAACCTCTGGACCGGGTGGATCATCCAGATCCTGGCGATCCTCGCCGCCCTGCGGTTCACCGCCTGGTACCCCGAGGTCGTCCGCGCACGCGCCCGGCCCGGCGGGACCCCTCCGCCGCTGCGCGACCTCCTGGTGCCGCTGGGGAGCCTCGCGCTCCCCCTCGGCGTCGTCGTGCTCGCCCTCGACGGCGGCCCGGTGTGGTTCGCCGTCCTGCTGATCGCCGCGGGCCTGGTGCTGGGCGGCGCCCGGCGCAGAACGGCACGCGGCGCGGCGTCCCGGACCGGCGAACCCCCGCCGGGCGACGGGCCTCCGGGCGGGTGACCCCGGGCGCCGGTCACACCGCCGTGGTCGCCAACTCCCCCGCCACCCGGCCCCCCAGGGCCGCCGAGAACCGGTCGGTGACGCGGGCCAGGGCCTCGGCGGGGGCCGGGGCCAGGAGGGTGGTGCCGTCGGGGCCCGCGCTGATGTCCTTGTCGACGGTGAACCAGCCCGGCACGATGTGCGCCGCGCCCATCGAGGTGAGGACCGGGCGCAGCGCGTAGTCGATGGCCAGGACATGGGCGGTGCTGCCGCCGGTGGCGAGCGGCAGCACCGTCTTGCCGGTCAGGGCGTACTGGGGCAGGACGTCCAGGAGCGCCTTGAGGAGTCCGGAGTACGCGGCCTTGTAGACGGGGGTGCCGATGACGATGCCGTCGGCGCGTTCGAAACGGGCCGTCGCCTCGGTGATCGCGGGGTGCCGGAAGTCGGCGCCGAGCAGGGCCTCGGCGGGGAGGGTGCGGACGTCGAGGGTGGTCACCTCGTGGCCCTGGTGGCGCAGTCGCTCATCGAGGTGGCGAAGGAGGCGGGCGGTGCGGGAGGTGGCGGAGGGGCTGCCGGAGACGGACAGGACGGTGGCCATGGCGGGACCTTTCGGGGGCGGCGGGGAGGGGCGGGAGGGCTCGGGGGGCAGGGGTCACCAGGCGCTGGACTCCACCCTGATCAGCGGTGTCAGGTCGTTGCGCAGGGTCTCCAGGAAGGTGACGATCTCGGCGGCCACCGAGCGGTGCTGGAGGTCGTTGAGGACGTCGTGGTGGGCTCCCCGGACCACCGCCAGCCGGGCGCGTTCCAGGGACTTGGCGGTGTGGGTGAGCGTCTCGTGGTCGGTGAGCGGGTCGGCGTCACCGGCCAGCAGCAGTACGGGCACACCCGGCTCGGCCTGTCGGGCGGCGGTGCGGAGCGGCTCGGGCAGGGGGGTGGTGAGGGCGCCCCGGCGGACCCCGGTGTCCTCGGTGAGCGTGCCTCGGTGGGCGGGGCAGGAGGTGCGGATGTCCAGTTCTTGTTCCCAGGTGTCGGCGGCCGGTGACCGCTCTCCGGGCAGTCCGGCCAGGATCAGGGCGTCCGGGTGGGCGGTTCCGGGGCCGTCGCCCGAGACGGCGGCCACGGCGGCGGCTCCCGAGTCGGCGCCCAGCAGCACCAGCGGCCGGACCACCCCGTCCTCCCCCGCCGTGCCCGTCACGGCGTCGGCGATCCGGTGGGCGAAGTCGGCGGGGGCGAGGCCGGGTTCCGCCGCGTCGATCACCCGGACCCGGTAGGCGTCGGCGGCGAGGCGTCGGCCCAGCCGGGCGTAGGTGGCCCGGGTCTCGCCCCGGCCGGGCACCACGACGACGGTGCCTCGGACGCGGAGACCGGCGGGGGCGTGGTGGTCGGTGTACTCGGCCGGGGTGGGGGTGGCGGTGGGGGTGGCGTCGGTCGTCATGTCGGGCTCACTCTTCGGGTCGCTGGGGGGTGTGCTCGGTGGGGGTGTGCTCGGTGGAGGCGGCCGGTTTCCAGCCCAGGGCGGGGGCCACCTCGGTCGCGATGCGTTCCAGGGCGCGCAGCGCGGTGTCGTGGTCGAGGACGGCCGGGTTGAACTGGGTGATGAGGTCGGTCGCGACGGGCAGCACCCGCTCCTGGCGCAGCGCGGTGACGATCTCCTCGGGGTGGCCGTAGAAGCAGTGGAAGCGGCGCAGGGCCTCCTCCGGTCCCGGGCCGGGCGGGAAGGTGCCCTGGTCGGCCATGCGCAGCGCGGCCCGGTGGACGTCGTCGCGGATGTGGGCGAGGGCGGTGCGGCGGTCCTGGGCGGGGAAGACGAAGCGGGACAGTCCGACGCGGGGGCGGCGGGGGCGGTCCCAGGCGGCGAGGTAGGTGTCCGCCCAGGGGCGCTGGACCTCGTCGGTGGGGGCGTCGTGGCCGTAGGCGGCGCGGTTGAGGAGGAGGTGGGAGCCTGCCGCGGCGGCATGGGTGGCGCCGGTGGTGCTGAAGACGCCCTGCCAGATCCGGTCGGTGAGGTCGGGGGCGGGCGGGGGCTGGATGCGGAAGCCGGGGGCGCCGGTCTCCGCGCCGGACAGGGCGCGGCGGAGCACCTGGAGGTGGTCGCTGGTGAGTTGGCGCCGACGGTCGGGGTCCTTGCCGAAGGCCGTGTACTCCAGGGTGCCGGAGCCGCTGCCGACGCCGATCTCGACCCGGCCGCCGCTGAGCGTGTCGACGGTGGCGATGTCCTCGGCGAGCCGGATCGGGTTCTCCAGCGGGAGGACGGTGACGGCGGTGCCGAGCCGGATGCGGCGGGTGCGGGCGGCGGCGTGGGCGAGGAAGGTCCAGGGCGAGGAGAGTCCGCCGCCGCCCGGTGCCACATGGTGCTGGGCGACCCAGCCGATGTCGAAGCCGAGTTGGTCGGCGGCGACGAACAGATCCTGGGCGTCCCGGTAGGTGCGGGCGAAGTCCTGGTCGCGGCCCTGCACATGGGTGAGGAAGCCGAGCCGCAGACGGGGTGTCCCCATCAGGCCGTGACACCGTCGGGCGCGGGGCGCTCCCGGGTCCAGCGGTTGGCCGGTACCGGCAGGCCGAGGTTCCCTCGCAGGGTGTCGGCGGTGTACTCGGTGCGGAACAGCCCGCGCTTCTGGAGGATCGGGACGACGCCGTCCACGAACAGGTTCAGCTCGTCCTCGGTGCGGAAGGCGAGGTTGATGCCGTCGAGGGTGCCCGCCCGGAACCACTCCTCGATGGTGTCGGCGACCGTCTCCGGTGCCCCGACGAACGGCGAGGCGCGGAACTCCGAGACCAGTCCGGCGACCTGGCGCAGGGTCAGGTTCTCGGCGCGGGCGCGGGCGATCAGCTGGGTGGCGCCGGTGCGCCCGCCCTTCTCGGCGAGATGGGCGACATCGGGGAAGGGGGCGTCCAGGTCGTGCGTGCTGAAGTCGTAGGCGCCGAAGGAGCGGCCGAGCAGGGCGAGATTGCGGTCGAAGTCGTTGTCCTCCTCGAAGATCTCCCGCTCGCGGCGGCGGGCCGCCTCGTCGGTGGCGGCGACGACCGGGCCGCCGTGGATGAAGATCTTGATGTGGTCGGGGTCGCGGCCGTGGGCGGCGGTACGGGACTTGATGTCGGCGTAGTACTGCTGGGCCTGCTGGAGGCTGCCGCCGGGGGCGTAGATGCCCTCGGCGACCCGGGCGGCCAGATCGCGGCCCTCCTCGGAGACCCCGGCCTGGAAGATCACCGGCTGGCCCTGCGGGGAGCGGGAGAGGTTGAGGGGGCCCGCCACCCGGAAGTGCTCGCCCTCGTGGTCGAGGCGGTGCAGCTTGTCCGGGTCGAGGAAGAGATCGCGGGCCACGTCCGCCGGGAAGGCGTCGTCCTCGTAGGAGTCCCACAGGCCCCGGGCGACCTGGACGAACTCCAGGGCGCGGGCGTAGCGGGTGGAGTAGTCGAGGTGCTCGTCCAGGCCGAAGTTCTGGGCGGCGCCGGTGTCGAAGCTGGTCACCACGTTCCAGCCGGCCCGGCCGCCGCTGATGTGGTCCAGGGACGCGAAGCGGCGGGCCAGGTTGAAGGGTGAGTTGTAGGTGGAGCTGGCGGTGCCGACGAGGCCGATGTACCGGGTGTGGGTGGCGACGGCGGAGAGCAGGGTGAGCGGCTCCAGCCGGTTGAGGTAGTGGGCCGGGTAGGTGTGGTTGATGAACTGGCTGTCCACGATGAACAGGGCGTCGAACAGGGCGTGTTCGGCGGCCTGCGCCTGGCGGATGTAGTACTGGATGTCGATGCTGGCGTTCTTCGCGACGCGCGGGTCCTTCCACAGCCCGTGCTGGCCGGGACCGCCGACGCCGTAGGGGTGCAGCGCGAGATGGAGGGTGCGGGACATGGGTGGGTCCTTCCGGGGGTGGGGTGGGTCAGGAGGGAGGGTGGGTTCAGCTGTGCAGGAGAGCGCGGAGGGTGGGGTCTTTCAGCTGGGCAGCTGTACAGCAGGGCGCGGAGGGTGTGGTTCTTCAGGTGGGCGGCGGGGCGTGGAGCGTGGGGTTCAGATGTGCAGCAGGGCGTGGAGCGTGGGGTTCAGATGTGCAGCAGGGCGCGGAGCGCCTCGCGTTCGGTGCGGTCGGCGGGGGCCGCGCGCAGGGTGGGTGCGGAGCGCACCAGGAGCCGGGTGTACGGGTGCCGGGGGCGGGCCACGACCTCGCGGGCGGGGCCGGTCTCGACGAGTTCGCCGCGGTAGAGCACCGCGATCCGGTCGGCGATCCCGGCGACCGAGCCGAGGTCGTGGGAGATGAAGACGAGGGCGGTTCCGGCCGCGCGCAGTTCCTTGAGGATGGTGAGGATCTGGACGCGGTTGGCGGAGTCCAGGGCGCTGACCGGTTCGTCCAGGATGATCAGCCGGGGTGCGGTGACCAGGGCGCGGGCGACGGCGACGCGCTGGCGCTGCCCGCCGGACAGCTCACCGGGCAGCCGGTCGAGCAGTTCCTCGTCCAGGTGGACCCGGGCGAGGTAGGTCCGGGCGCGGTCGGCGGCCTCGGCGGCGGCCACGCCCCGCACGAGGAGCGGTTCGGCCAGTGAGGCGGCGATGGTGAGATCGGGGTCGAGGCTGCGCAGGGGGTCCTGGAAGACGTACTGGATCACGCCCCGGCGGCGCAGGTCGCGCCATTGGCGGGGGCTGTGGGAGGTGACCTCCTCGCCATCGAGGACGATGGATCCGGCGGTGGCGGGGACCAGGCCGAGGACGGTCCGGGCCAGGGTGGACTTGCCGGAGCCGGTCTCGCCGATGATCCCCACGGTCTCGCCGGGCGAGACGGTCAGGGCGATGTCGTGCAGGGCGCGGCGGCGGCGTCTGCGGGGGCCGTAGTGGACCTCCAGACCGGAGACCTCCAGGACGGGGCGCCGGTCGCCGTCGGCGGGCGGTTCCGCGTTCTTCGGGCGGGTGCTCATACCGCCGTCTCCTTCGGGTCGGGGCCGGGGTCGAGGAACCGCTCCAGGCCGTACTGCTCGTGCTCGTCGACCAGCAGCCGGGTGTAGGGGTGGCGCGGGGTGTGCAGGACCTGTGCGGTGGGGCCCTGTTCGACGACCTCGCCGTGGCGCATGACGAGGACCTCGTCGCAGAGCTGGGCGACGACGGCCAGGTCGTGGGAGACCACGACGAGGGCGAGCCCGGCGCGTTCGCGCAGTTCGGCGAGGAGGTCGAGGATCTCGGCCTGGACCGTGACATCGAGCGCGGTGGTGGCCTCGTCGGCGATCAGGACGCGGGGGTCGGCGGCGATGGCCGCGGCGATCAGGACGCGCTGGAGCATGCCGCCGGACAGTTCGTGCGGGTACTGCCCGTACACCAGCTCGGGGTCGCGGAGGCGGACGTCCGCGAGGAGTTCGACGGCGCGGCGGCGGGCGGCCCGGCGGGACGCCTTCTTCTTGACGCGGACGACCTCGGCGATCTGCGCGCCGACCGGCAGGGAGGGATTGAGGTAGGAGGCGGGGTCCTGGAAGACGGCGGCGATGGTGGTGCCGCGCAGCCCGGTCCAGTGGGCGGGGGTCAGTGCGGCGATGTCGGTGCCGGCGATCTCGATGGTTCCGCCGGAGATCTCGAACCGTTCGGGCAGGATGCCGAGGGCCGCCCGGCAGGTGAGGGTCTTGCCGCTGCCGGACTCGCCGACGATGCCGACCACTTGGCCGGGGGCGAGGGTGAATCCGACGCCGTGGACGGTGTCGAGGCCGGTGAGCCGGTCGCGGAGTCGGACGTCACGGAGGGAGAGGACGGGGGCGGGGGTGGGAGCGGGGACGGGAGCGGGGTCACCCTCAAGGGCTAGGGCACCGTCAAGGGCTGCGGCACCCTCAAGGTCGGGGGCACCCTCAATGGCGGGAGCACCTTCAAGCACGGGGGCACCCTCAATGGCTGGGGCACCCTCAAGCACGGGGGCACCCTCAAGCGCAGGGGCACCCGCTAGGCCCGCCGCACCCGCCAGGCCCGCCGCACCCGCAGGGACGGCTGCGGCCCGCTCTCCCGGAGGGTTCCGCTCCGTTCCCCGGCCGGGGACGATGTCGTCCGAGACGGTCGTCGCCATCACGCACCTCCTCCGTTCACCGCGGGCCGCGCCCGCTCCGCGCGGGCCGCGCGGCTGGTCAGCAGGGCCCGGCCCGCCTCGCCCGACACATCGCGGACGGCGTCGGCGAGCAGATTGCTGGCCCAGACCGTGGCCATGATCAGCAGGGCCGGGGCCACCGGTGCCCAGGGGCGCTGGGCGAGATAGCCGAGGTCCGAGGCGAGCAGTCCGCCCCAGGTGGGGTCGGGCGGCTGGACGCCGATCCCGAGGAAGGTCAGGCTGGAGACGATCACGAAGCCGACGCCGATGGTCTGGGCGAGGGCGACCGCGATCGGCGGCAGCACCTTGAGCGCCACATGCTTGCGGACCACCCAGCCGACCGAGGCGCCGGACAGCAGCGCGGCCTCGACGTACGGGGAGCGGGCGACGGTGAGGGTGGCGGCGCGGGAGACCCGGTAGAACAGCGGGGCCACCAGGACGCCGGTGACCAGCATGGCCTGGGTGAGACCGTTGCCCAGCAGCGCGATCACGGCGACCGCGAACAGCAGGAACGGCAGCGCCACCAGGGTGTCGGCCAGTCGCAGGGTGACCCACTCGAAGGTGCGGCCCAGGTAGACGGACAGTACGCCGGGGACGGTCCCCACGACCAGTGCGGTGACGGCGACTTCGAGGGCGCCGAGGACGCTGAGGCGGGAGCCGTCCAGGAGGCGGCTGAGGACATCGCGGCCGAGGTAGTCGGTGCCCAGCCAGTGCCCGGCGGACACCGGGGCGAGCACATGGTCGCTGGTGGCGAGGGGGTCCTGCGGGGCGAGCAGCGGGCCGAGCAGGGCCAGCAGGGCGATGGCGGCGAGGATACCGGTGGCGATCCGGCCCGACGGCAGGGCGAGGACACGGCGGAACATGGGGTCACACCCCCCTCTGGGCGGCCGGGGTCACCCGGGCCAGCACCAGGTTGACGACGAGGTTGAAGGCGACGACCAGGGCGATCGACACCACGAGGACGCCCTGTACGGCGGGTACGTCCCCGGCCTGCGCGGAGTCGTTGGCGAAGCGGCCGAAGCCCTGGAGGCCGAAGATCCACTCGGTGACGACGGAGGCGCCGACGAGGGCGGGGAACTTCAGACCGAGGGTGGCCAGCGCGGGGCCGAGGCCGTTGCGCAGGACATGGCCGAAGAAGATCCGCCGGGGGCCGAGTCCCCGGACGATCGCGCCGGTCACATAGTTCTCCCGGTACGCGGCGACCAGGCTGCCGCGCAGTTGGCGGGCGACATCGGCGATCACATCGAAGCTGAGGGCGATCGCGGGGAGGGTGATGTGGGTGAGCCAGGGGCCGAGTCCGTCGGCGGCGGGGACGTATCCGGCGGACGGGAAGAGACCGAGGCCGACCGCGAACACCGCCACCAGCACGATCCCGACGACGAACGGCGGCATCACCGAGATCACCGTGACGAAGCCGGTGACGGCCCGGTCGATCCAGGTGGTGCGGCGCAGCGCGGCGAGGGTGCCGAGGGCGAAGCCCGCGGTCACGCCGATGAGCAGGGCGAAGGTGGCCACGGAGAGGCTGACGCCCAGGCCGAGGCCGATGAGGGTGGAGATGTCGGCGCCGTTGGTCCAGCTGGCGCCGAGCTGTCCCTGGAACACTCCGGCGAGCCAGTCGCCGTACTGGACCAGGAACGGCCGGTCCAGGCCCCATTCGGCCTCGATCCGGGCGATGGCCTCGGGGGTGGCCTGTTCGCCGAGCTGGATGCGGGCGGGGCTGAGGCCGCTGAGCGAGCGCAGGGCGAAGGTCACGAAGGTCGCGACCAGGAACACCGGTACGAAGATCGCGACCGACCGGGCGAGGGTGACCAGGACCCGGCCGAGGGCGCGGCGGGTCCGGGCCGCGCGGGGTCCGCGAGCGGGGCGGGGCTTGGTCGTCGCCCGCGCCTCGGTCGTCGTCATGTGCTTCTCCTTTCCGGGGTGGTGGGCGGTGGTCAGTCGGTGCCGGAGATGGTGACGCCGGTCCAGTCGATGTGGGCGGGGTTCCTGGGCAGGTCGGAGATGGTGCTGCTCTTGGCGATGAGGTTGGGCTGCGAGTAGGTGAAGACCAGGGCCCGGCTGGCGAGTCCGGCGCGGGTCGCGGCCTGGAGGTTGGCCTCGTAGTCGGGTGAGTCCAGGGGGGTCTGGCGGACGGTGGCGACGGCGTCGGCGAAGCCGTCCGGCTCGTGGGGCGAGCTGAGGTTGAGGGGGCCGTCGGGGCCGAAGTGGGCGGTGAGGGTCTGGACGGCGGAGTCGCGGCCGGTGGTGCCGTAGAGGGAGAAGGTGAGGTCCTTGGCGAAGAACGGGGTGGCCCAGTTCTTGTCGATCTTGATGTTGACGGTGATGCCGACGGCGGCGAGCTGGGACTGGACGATCTCCGCCTGCGGGTCCTCGGCGGGGATGACCAGGTCGAGGGTGATCTCACCGCTGTCGTAGCCGGCGTCGGCGAGGAGCTGCTCGGACTTCTCCGGGTCGTAGGGGTAGGCGTTCTCCGACTCGGGGTCGTAGGCCACATAGCCCTTGGGGAAGGGCTGGTCGGTCACCTCGCCGTAGCCGAAGGTCAGTTTGTCGACGAACTCCTCGCGGTTGACGGCGTGCCGTACGGCGTCGACGACGTCCGGGTTGTCGAAGGGGGCCTTGTTGATGTTCAGGCTGAGGTTGGAGGCGTTGAAGCCGGGCTGGACGAAGACATCGAGTCCGGCGTCCTCGGCGGCCTGGGCCTGGCTGGGGTCGATGTCGGCGAAGTTGTAGACGCCGGTGCGCAGTCCGTTGACGACGGTGGCGGTGTCGGGTGCGGAGGTCAGCTCGACCTGGTCGATATGGATGTTCTCGGCGTCCCAGTACTCCGGATTCTTCTTCAGGACGACCTTGGTGCCGGGGACGAGCTGGGTGACGGTGAAGGGGCCCGCGCCGACCGGCTGCTGGTCCAGCTCCTCCGGTGCGGCGGCGGCCTTGGGGCTGGCGATCTGGAGGACCCGCTGACCGAGCAACTGGGGGATCTGGTAGTCGACCTGGGTGAGGTTGACGGTGGCGTCGAGCCCGTCGGCCTCGACGGATTCGATGGAGGTGAGGTCGCCGAACAGGGCGGAGTTCTTCTGCTCCTTGGCCCGCTCGATGGCGGCCTTGACGGCGGCGCCGTCGACGGGTTCGCCGTCGCTGAAGGTGAGGCCGGGGCGGAGGTGGAAGGTGATCTGATCGCCCGTGTCGTTGTACTCCCAGCTCTCGGCCAGGTCGGGCACCGCGTTGCCGTTCTCGTCGGTGCGGGTCAACGAGGCGTAGACCAGGGCGAGTTCGCGGAACTGGGCGCCGCTGCCGCTGACCACCGGGTCCCAGTGGGTGGGGAAGTAGGACGAGGTCCACTTGAGGGTGGCGTTGCCGGTACCGGCGCCCGCCTCGCCGCCGCAGGCGCTGAGCACGGGGACGAGCACGGTGAGCAGGGCGGCGCCGAGGGCGGTGGAGCGCAGGGAGCGGCGGCGGGAGGGGGTCGCGGGGGTGAGGGCGGGACGGCGCTGGAGCAGACGTACGGGCATGGGTTTCTCTCTGCGAGGGTGCGCCCCGGTGCGGGGCGGTGGACCGCGGGACCGGCGCACCGCGGCACCGGCGCAGGCCGGCGATGGCATGCGCCGGGGCACGGATCGGGGTGCACCGGTGGCGGGGCGGACGGCGTCGGCGGTCCGCGGGAACGGACCGGGCCGGACCGGGAGGGCGGCGGACACCGCGTCAGGGGTTGCCGGAACGGGCGCGCTCAGAGGCGCGGTACGGCGGGAGCGGCACGGCTGCGGGAGAGTCGGCGAAGGGCCGTGGGCGCCGTGGGCGGTGGGACGGGGGGCGGGTCAGCGACAGAGTGCGCTGCAGGTGCGCCGCAGGTCCACGTAGCGGCACACCACACCGGGGTGCGTCGTGAGCATGCGGCAATCCTGGGGCCGGTTCTCACCGTCTGTCAATGGACACCTTTTGATGTCTCATTGGGCGGGACGGGTGCCGGTGCGGTCGCCGCCGTCGGGGCGGCAGGGCCGCCGGTTCGGGTGGGTGCGCAGCTCAGCGCCCTGTCAGCCGGGTGCGGGGGCGGTGGCCGGGTGCACGGCGGCCTCCTCGGGGTGCAGCCACAGGGGTGCGTTCGCGGTGTCGATCCGGACGGCTCCGGGGGGCGGCCAGGCACCCCGCGTCAGCGTCCGGCGCTCGGGGTCGGTGAGGCTGCGGTAGTGCTCCAGGGCCTGGGCGGTGGGCAGTTGGGGGCCGGGCGGTGGGGGCGGGCCGAGCGCGCCGAGGGCCGCCGCGTACTCCTCGTAGGGCCGCCAGCCCGGGACCACCCGGTAGCGGTGGCCGGAGCGGACCAGGAGGGTGGGCAGCGCGTACCGGAGGCCGCCGTCGGCGGTCTCCTTGGCGGTGCCCGGGTGGGGCGAGGCGCCGGGGGCCGGGCGGTGCGCCTCGGGAACGGGCCTGCGGGCCTCCGCGCGGTCGGCCCGGACGCGCTCGCGGACCCGCTCGGAGGCCGCGTCGGCGGTGAGCCGGGCGAGGTCCAGGGCCCGGCAGCCGGTGGTGGCGGCGAGGGCGGCGGGCAGGGTGTCCGCGGGGCTGCCCAGCACGAACACGGTCTCCCGCAGCCGGCGCAGGACCAGGTCGGCGACCTCGGGGCCCTGGAGTTCGGCCGCCTTGGCGACCAGCGAGGCCGGCCAGGAGCTAGCCGCGACCCGGTCCAGCCGGACCGCGCGGGGGGCGCCGGTGTGGGTGCCGATCTCCTCGACGTAGCGCGCGTACCAGGCGGTCTCGGCGGCGGGGTCGGGGGCGGGGTCGTCATCGTCGTCGAAGAGGACGCAGAACACCCGGCGCCAGACGGCCCGTCCGGCGACGGCGGCGCGCAGCCGCCGGAAGACGGGCTCCGAGCCCCAGGCCCAGGGGCACAACGGGTCGGTGTACTCGACCACTTCGACCGGCGGCGGCCCGGGTGGGGCGCTCATGCCGCGCCCTGCCGGGTGAGCGGCCGGTCCTCGGCGGCGGCCCCGCCCTCGGGGAGCAGGGAGGCGACGGTCACCCCGCCGAGGACAGCGGCGGCCTCGGCCTCGATCCGCCGCCAGATGCCGGGCAGCCGGGTGGCGGCCCCGGGGTAGTCGAGGGCGGCGGGGGTCTCGCCGCGCAGGGTGAGCAGTTCGCCGTCGACGGCGCGGGAGACATCGAGGAGGGTGATGGTGTCGGCGGGGCGGCCGAGCCAGTAGCCGCCCTCGCAGCCGCGCTGGCTGCGGACCAGGCCCGCTCTGCGCAACTCGCCGACGACGGATTTCAGGAAGCGGAACGGGATCTGCTGCGAGGAGGCGATGGCCTCACAGGTGAGCGGGCGGTCCGGCTCGCGGGCGAGTTCCAGCAACGCCCGTGCGGCGTAGTCCGCCTTCGCGGAGATATGCATCACCCCATCATGCCCGACCGGGCGGTGCCCGAAGGGGCGTCGCCCGGCCATGCTCGCGGCGGCCCCGATCTCTTCATTGCGGAAACATTGCCGCAGGTGAACGGGAATGGACACCTCTTGACGTCCTTTAGGGGTCGCGCCTAGCGTCCCCAGCCATGAGCGAGCCCGTGACCCTTCCCGGCGAAGGCTTCCATCCGCATCTGCACGGCACGGCCCCGGAGCCGGCGGCACCCCTGAGCACCCGGCTGCACCACATCCGCGCCGACTCCCTCGACGGGGACACCGCCCAGACCGGGGGCATGCGCAGGTTCGCGGCGGTGAGCGGGCGGGCGGTCGGGTCGGAGAAGCTCTGGATGGGCCAGACCCATGTCGCCCCGTCCACCTCGTCCTCCGACCATCATCACGGCGAGTCCGAGACGGCCATCTATGTGGTCAGCGGGCACCCGGAGTTCGTGTTCCTCGACGGCGCCGGGGACGGCGGCGAGGAGGTGCGGCTGCGGACCTCGCCCGGCGACTACATCTTCGTCCCGCCCTTCGTCCCGCACCGCGAGGAGAACCCCGATCCGGCCGAGGAGGCGGTGGTGGTGATCGCCCGCTCCACGCAGGAGGCGATCGTGGTCAATCTGCCGCAGCTGTACGCCCTGCCCGCCGACGGCGTCTGACGGGGCGTCAGTCGGTGGTCAGCACCATCCGGAACCGGGCCTGACCGGCCAGCATCCGCGCGAAGGCGTCACCGGCCTGTGCCAGCGGCACGGTCTCGGTCATCGGGCGGATGTGGTGCAGGACGCTGAAGGCCATGGTGTCGGCCACGTCCTGGGCGGTGCCGGAGGGGTGGCCGCGCAGGACGTACGCCTTGAAGATCAGGTCGGCCGGGCTGATGCCGAGGGGGGCGGTGTCGGCGCCGATGACGACGAGTTCACCGCGGGGCGCGAGCCCGGGGACGACGGCGGTGATCGCCGCGGAGTTGCCCGCGGTGGCCAGCACCACCTGGGCCCCGCCCAGCGCGGCCAGCGCCTCGCCGACCGGGGTGGCGCCGGTGGTGTCGAGGTAGTGGTGCGCGCCCAGCCGCTTGGCGAAGTCGGCCTTCTGGGGGCCGCGGGCTAGGGCGGCGGTCTCGAAGCCCATGGCGACGGCGTACTGCACCGCCAGATGCCCGAGGCCGCCGAGCCCGAGCACCGCGACCAGGTCGCCGGACCGGGCGGAGCTGCGCCGCAGCCCGTTGAAGACGGTCACCCCGGCGCAGGCCATGGGACCGGCGTCGGCGGCCGTGAGGGCGTCGGGGATCCGGGACAGGGCGTCGACGGGGGCGATCATCTGCTCGGCGAAGCCGCCGTCGTACGCCCAGCCCGGGACTTTCAGTTCCCGGCAGACGATGAAGTCGCCCTTGCGGCAGGAGACGCAGTGGCCGCAGCTCCCGCCGAACCAGCCCACCGCGACCCGGTCACCGACCGCCCAGCCGTACGCCGCGGCCCCGTCGCCCAGTTCCGCCACGCGTCCGGCGATCTCGTGCCCCGGCACCTCGGGGAAGGTGACACCGGGCAGCACCCCCGCCACGAAGGCGGCGTCGCTGTGGCAGACACCGCACGCCTCCACGGCGATCCTGACGTGCCCGGCGGGCGGGTGGGGGATCTCCCGTTCGGTGAGTGCGAAGGCGCCGTTCGGGGCGGTCACCTGGGCGACACGGTAGGTGTTCATCCTCAGTCCTCCACCACGACCTCAGTCGTCCACCACTACCGGGTGGGACACGGGCGTGCCTTCTTCGAGGATGACCACTGTGTCCGCGGGCGACAACTCGGGCGAGGATTCGGGCAGGGTCAGAGCTGCGGCTCCGGTTCGCCGACCGGGCCGAGGCGGGCGGCCAGGGCGCTCAGATGGGCCTCGATGTAGGGGACGGCGGCCTTGTGCAGTTCGCCGGGGATGAAAGCGGGCTGGACATTGACCTCGAAGACCACTCCGCCCTGCTCGATCGCCAGATCCACCCCGGCGAACGGCAGGCCCATCGAGGCGGTGGCGGCGACGGCCAGCTCGGTGAGCCGGGGGTCCAGCTCGGCGGGCTCGATGAACACGGCGGTGGCGCCCTGACTGGTGTTGCAGGGCTGGTCGGGCTCGGGCTGGAGATGCTCACGGGCGTGCACCACCCGGCCGTGCAGCACGAACACCCGGAACTGGTGGCGCATCCCGTCGGCGGTGATGTTCCCGGCGTCCCGGGACAGCATCCAGTCGGTGCCGCGCTCGGCGTAGAAGCCGCTGACGTACTCCAGGCGGTCGAGGTCGGTGACATGGAAGGTGTCGTAGCCGCCGGTGCCGATCACCGGGCGGGCCCAGACGTCCCCGCCGAGCTTGCCGAAGGCCGCGGCGGCCTCCTGGGGGCTGGGCCGGGACAGGACGGTGGTCTCCATATGGGCGATGCCGTCCCGCTGGAAGCGCTCGACGGTGAGGTTCTTCTCGGTGGCCGTGCGCCAGGCGTCGACACCGGTGCCCAGGGTGACCATGTCGTGGCGGTCCAGCAGGTGCTGGAAATCGGCCAGGGTGTGGCGCGCGTGCGGCGGGATCTCGTACAGGACCACCACGTCCGGTTCCACCTCGGTGGGCTCGCCGGGGACGATCAGCCGCAGCCGGTTCCCCGAGGGGACGGCGCGGCCGGTGCCGCCGGTGGCGAAGTGCCGGGAGTCGATCCGGACCGGGGGCAGGCCGGTGAGCCGCTCCACGGCTTCGGCGAGGACGTCCCCGCAGCCTTCGGGCGAGGTGGGATCGGTGACGAGGGCGACGCACGGTCGGGACACAGGAGCCTCCAGCGGCTTCGGGGCGCGCCGGTGGAGCCGCGCAGATCCGCCTGCGCGGCCGGCCGGGCGCTCTCACGGGTGGTGCCTGACACGCGCGGCCACCGGCGTCCGTCGCTCCGCCGTCCTGGCCGGTACCCGGTGTGGGGTCCGGGTCGGCGCGGGCCGGTGACCGTACTGGTGGGGCGAGGGCCCTTCTCATGGGGCTCGGCCCTGCCGGGCGGGCCCGCAGGGCTGGGCGACACACTGTAGGCGCCCGGCGCCGGGGCGTGACAGGGCGCACAAGGCCCCCGCCCTCTGCTCCCGGTCTGCGCCGCGCGCCCCGCCCGTGCGCCCTGGGTACGCCGTGCTGGTGCCGCGCCGCTCAGCCGTCCCAGGTCCAGTCGGCGACCTCGGGGAGATCCGTGCCGTACCGGCGGATCCAGTCGTGGTGGCGCTGTCGGATGTCCGCCATCCGCTGGCGTACGGCGGCGGCGCGGACGGCGAGGCCGGGGACGCGGTCGATGACGTCCATGACCAGCCGGTAGCGGTCGAGGTCGTTGCGGACGACCATGTCGAAGGGGGTGGTCGTGGTGCCGATCTCCTTGTAGCCGCGGACATGGAGCTGGGCGTGGCCGGTGCGCCGGTAGGCGAGGCGGTGGATCAGCCAGGGGTAGCCGTGGTAGGCGAAGATCACCGGTCTGTCGGGGGTGAACAGACCGTCGTACTCGAAGTCGGTCATGCCGTGCGGGTGTTCTCCGGCGGGCAGCAGCCGGGCGATGTCGACCACGTTGACGACCCGGACGGCGAGGTCCGGCAGCTCGGTGCGCAGCAGTTGCGCGGCGGCGAGGACCTCTTGCGTGGGGACGTCTCCGGCGCAGGCCAGGACGGCGTCGGGCGGGTCGCCGTCCTCGGTGCCGGCCCACGGCCAGATCCCGGCGCCGCGGGCGCAGTGGGCGCGGGCCTCGGCCATGGAGAGCCAGTCGAAGCAGGGTTGTTTTCCGGCCACGATCACATTGACGTAGTCCTTGCTGCGCAGGGCGTGGTCGGCCACCGACAGCAGGGTGTTGGCGTCCGGCGGCAGATAGACCCGTACGACCTCCGGGCTCTTGTTGAGGATGTGGTCCACGAAACCGGGGTCCTGGTGGGAGAAGCCGTTGTGGTCCTGGCGCCAGACATGGGAGGTGAGGAGGTAGGTGAGGGAGGCGATGGGCGCGCGCCAGGGGAGGGCGCGGCTGACGCGCAGCCATTTGATGTGCTGGTTGACCATGGAGTCGACGATGTGCGCGAACGCCTCGTAGCAGGAGAACAGTCCGTGGCGGCCGGTGAGGAGATAGCCCTCCAGCCAGCCCTGGCAGGTGTGCTCGGAGAGGATCTCCATCACCCGGCCGTGCCGGTCGAGGTGTTCGTCCACGGGCAGGACATCGGCCTGCCATGCCTTGCCGGAGGCGGCGTAGACCGCGTCGAGGCGGTTGGAGGCGGTCTCGTCGGGGCCGACCAGGCGGAAGTCCCGCCGGTCGGCGGTGGCGGCCATGACGTGCTCCAGCAGCCGGCCGAGGACGCGGGTGGGTTCGTGCAGGGTGGCGCCCGGTCTGCCGACCTCCACGGCGTAGGTGTCCAGGGGCGGGAGGGGCAGTTCGCGCAGCAGGAGGCCGCCGTTGGCGTGCGGGGTGGCGCCGAGGCGGCGGGTGCCCTCGGGAACGCAGTCGAGGACGTCGGGGCGCGGGCGGCCGTCGGCGTCGAAGAGTTCCCCGGGGCGGTAGGAGCGCAGCCATTCCTCCAGTTGGCGGCGGTGTGCCGGGTTGTCGCGGACGGCGGACAGCGGGACCTGGTGGGCCCGCCAGGTGTTCTCCACCGGGAGGCCGTCGACCTCGGCGGGGCCGGTCCAGCCCTTCGGGGTGCGCAGCACGATCACCGGCCAGCGGGGGCGTTCGGTGGAGCCGTCCTCGCGGGCGGCGCGCTGGATGGCGGCGATCCGGTCGAGGGCGGTGTCCAGCGCGGCGGCGAGGGAGCGGTGGACGGTGGCGGGGTCGTCGCCGGTGACATGCAGCGGGGCGTGGCCGTGACCGCGCAGGAGTTCGTCCAGCTCGGGTTCGTCGATCCGGGCGAGGACGGTGGGACCCGCGATCTTATAGCCGTTGAGGTGCAGGATCGGCAGGACGGCGCCGTCGTGGACGGGGTCGAGGAACGCGGTGGAGTGCCAGGAGGCGGCCAGCGGCCCGGTCTCGGCCTCGCCGTCGCCGATCACACAGGTGACGAGCAGGTCCGGGTTGTCGAAGGCGGCGCCGTAGGCGTGGGAGAGGGAGTAGCCGAGTTCGCCGCCCTCGTGGATGGAGCCCGGGGTCTCGGGGGCGACATGGCTGGGCACCCCGCCGGGGAACGAGAACTGCCGGAAGAGCCGGGCCATGCCCGCCGCGTCCCGGGTGATGTCCGGGTAGACCTCGGTGTACGAGCCCTCCAGCCAGGAGCCGGCCACCACCGCGGGCCCGCCGTGCCCGGGGCCCCAGACGCACAGGGCGTCCAGGTCCCGTGCCTTGATCACCCGGTTGAGGTGGGTGTAGACGAGGTTGAGGCCGGGTGAGGTGCCCCAGTGGCCGAGCAGCCGGGGCTTGATGTGCTCGGGGCGCAGGGGCTCGGTGAGCAGCGGGTTGGCCAGCAGATAGATCTGGCCGACGGCGAGATAGTTGGTGGCCCGCCAGTGCGCGTCGAGCCGGGACACCTCGTCGTCGGTGAGGGGGCGGGGGTCGTCGGCGGCGGGCTGCGCCGGGGCCGGGGCCGGGTGAGAGTCTGCGGACATCACGGATCCCTCCGGGGGCGGTCGGGTCGGCGGTACGAGGGGGCCGAGGTAGGGCGGTCGGGTCGGCGGTACGAGGGGGCAGGGGTACGGCGGTCGGGTCGGCGGATCACGTAGGCACGTGTACGCACGCGTACGGCGGTCGGTCGGCGGATCACATAGGCACACGTACGGCGGTCGGTCGGCGGTACAGGTACGCACAGGTACCCCCACCTTCACCCGATTCCACGGATAGCGCGCGCCGCTCGGGCGCAGCGGCCGAAACCGGACCCGGAGCGGGCCCGGCCCACCCCCACCCCGCCCCCTCGTGCACCTCTTCGTGTCCATGCCATTGACAAAAGTCAACCCGGCCAGAAATCTGTCACCCAAGCCGCGCAAACTTGCGATGGAATCGCGCAAAATCCCAACTCCCCTCCGGTAGTTCCGGACAACAGCTCCAGCGCCATCTCTCCCCCGTCGTCCCCCGCCATGGAACGAGGACGCCATGAGACGGAAAAGACACGGTCTGCGGACGATCACCGGCCTGATCCTGGCCGCGCTGGTCGCCTTCGGCCTGCACCCCGGCACCGCCGCCGCCGCGGTGGCCGCCGGCCCCAATATCGCCCTGGGCAAGAGCGCCACCGCCAGCGGCGCGAACGGCGGCTATCCGGCCGTGAACGTCACCGACGGCAGCCAGGGGACCTACTGGGAGGGCCCGGCCGGGTCGTTCCCCAGCTGGGTCCGCGTCGACCTGGGCAGCGCGGTCGAGGTGAACCAGGCGGTCCTGAAGCTGCCGTCGTCCTGGGAGGCCAGGACCCAGACGCTGGCCGTCGAGGGCAGCACGGACGGCTCCACCTTCTCCGCCCTGTCCACCTCCGCCGCCCGCCGCTTCGACCCGGCCGCCGCCAACACGGTGACCGTCGACTTCACCGCCCGCACCGTGCGCTACGTACGGGTCCTGGTGACCGCCAACACCGGCTGGAACGCCGCCCAGCTCTCCGCGCTGGAGGTCTACGGCACCGACCCGGACCCCGGTGAGCCGCCGGTCAACGGGACCAACCTGGCGCGGGGCAAGCCCATCACCGCCACCTCCACCATCCACTCGTTCGTCGCGGCCAACGCCAACGACGGCCAGGTGGGCACCTACTGGGAGTCGGGCGGCCAGCCCGCCTCCCTCACCGTCGAGCTGGGCGCGAACGCCGACCTCTCCGGCGTCGTCGTCAAGCTCAACCCGGACGCGGCCTGGGCGACCCGGACCCAGAGCATCGAGGTGCTCGGCCGGGCCCAGGGGTCGACGGCGTTCACCTCGATCAAGGCCCGCGCCGACTACACCTTCAACCCCGCCTCCAACGCCAACACCGTCACCATCCCGGTCACCGGCCGCTACACCGATGTCCGGCTCACCTACACCGCCAACAGCAGCGGCTACGGTGCCCAGGCCGCCGAGTTCGAGGTCATCGGCACCGCCGCGCCCAACCCGGACCTGGTGGTGAACGAGCTGACCTGGAGCCCGGCGTCACCCACCGAGGCGGACACCGTCACCGCCCAGGTGACCGTGCGCAACGCGGGCACCGCCGCCTCCCCCGCCTCCACGGTGAACGTCAGCCTGGAGGGCACCGTCGCGGGCAGTGCCTCCGTGGCCGCGCTCGCCGCGGGCGCCCAGACGACCGTGCCGGTCACCCTGGGCAAGCGGCCGATGGGCAGCTACACCGTCTCGGCGGTGGTGGACCCGACGGACACCGTGCCGGAACTCGACAACAGCAACAACAGCCGCACGGCGGCCACCCGGCTGACCGTCGGCCAGAGCCCCGGCCCGGACCTGGAGGTCCGCGGTATCGCCACCAACCCGTCCAGCCCGGCGGCCGGTGCCGCCGTGTCCTTCACCGTGTCGGTGCACAACCGGGGCACCACGGCCGTCGCGGCCGGTACGGTCACCCGGGTCACCGCCGGTTCGGCCACCCTCAACGGCACCGCCCCGTCGATCGCGGCGGGCGCCACCGCCGAGGTCGCGATCAGCGGCACCTGGACGGCGACCAGCGGCGCGGCCGTGCTCACCGCCACCGCCGACGCCACCAACACCGTCGCCGAGACCAACGAGGGCAACAATGTCTACTCCCGCTCGATCGTGGTCGGCCGGGGCGCGGCGGTGCCCTACATCGAGTACGAGGCGGAGAACGCCGCCCACAACGGCACTCTGCTGACGGCGGACCAGGAGCGGACGTTCGGGCACACCAACTTCGCCACCGAGTCCTCCGGCCGCAAGTCGGTACGGCTGGGCACCAGCGGGCAGTATGTGGAGTTCACCTCCACCAGTGCCGCCAACTCCATCGTGGTGCGCAACTCCGTCCCGGACGCGGCGGGCGGCGGCGGCGCCGAGGCGACCCTGAGCCTCTACGCCAACGGCACCTTCGTCCGCAAACTGAATCTGTCGTCCAAGCACAGCTGGCTGTACGGCACCACGGACGACCCGGAGGGGCTGTCCAACACCCCGGGGACCGACGCGCGCAGGCTGTTCGACGAGTCCAACGCGCTGCTGACGCAGAGCTACCCGGCGGGCACCAAGTTCCGGCTCCAGCGGGACACCGGGGACAACGCGTCCTTCTACATCATCGACCTGATCGATCTGGAGCAGGTGGCACCGCCCGCGCAGCAGCCGTCCGGCTGTGTCTCGATCACCGAGTACGGGGCCGTGCCCAATGACGGTCTGGACGACACGAACGCCATCCAGCGGGCCGTGACCGCCGACCAGAACGGGCAGATCGGCTGTGTCTGGATCCCGGCGGGCCAGTGGCGCCAGGAACAGAAGATCCTGACCGACGACCCGCAGAACCGGGGCCAGTACAACCAGGTCGGCATCAGCAATGTCACCATCCGGGGCGCCGGTATGTGGCACTCCCAGCTCTACACCCTCACCCCGCCCCACCAGGCGGGCGGCATCAACCATCCGCACGAGGGCAACTTCGGCTTCGACATCGACAAGAACACCCAGATCTCCGATATCGCGATCTTCGGCTCGGGCACCATCCGGGGCGGCGACGGCGGTGCCGAGGGCGGCGTCGGGCTGAACGGCCGGTTCGGCACCGGCACCGAGATCAACAACGTCTGGATCGAGCACGCCAATGTCGGGGTGTGGGTCGGCCGGGACTACGACAACATCCCCGAGCTGTGGGGTCCGGCCGACGGTCTGGAGTTCTCCGGCATGCGGATCCGCAACACCTACGCGGACGGCATCAACTTCTCCAACGGCAGCCGCAATTCGACGGTGGAGAACTCGTCCTTCCGCAACACCGGGGACGACGCGCTCGCCGTCTGGGCGAACAAGTACGTCAGGGACCAGTCCGTGGACATCGGCCATGACAACACCTTCCGCAACAACACCATCCAGCTCCCCTGGCGGGCCAATGGCATCGCGGTCTACGGAGGCTATGACAACACCATCGAGAACAATCTGATCTCCGACACCATGAACTACCCGGGCATCATGCTGGCGACCGATCACGATCCGCTGCCCTTCTCCGGACAGACCCTGATCGCCAACAACGGGCTGTACCGCACGGGCGGGGCGTTCTGGAACGAGGACCAGGAGTTCGGGGCCATCACCCTGTTCGCCCAGGGGCAGAGCATCCCCGGGGTCGTGATCAGGGACACCGAGATCCATGACTCGACCTATGACGGCATCCAGTTCAAGACCGGCGGTGGCACGGTGACCGCGCAGATCTCCAACGTCGTCATCGACAGGTCAAACAACGGGGCCGGGATCCTCGCGATGAGCGGGGCCAGGGGCACGGCCACCCTGTCGAACGTGACGATCACCAACTCGGCGGACGGCAACATCGTGGTCCAGCCGGGCTCGCAGTTCGTGATCAACCAGTAGGCGGATTCCCCCCGTACGGCGGCGGGCCCGCACCCCTGTTCCGGGGTGCGGGCCCGCCTGGGTGCTCCTCGGTGCTACTCGGCCGTCGTGCGGGCGCGGGCGCGGCGGTGGACGTACCAGCCGGTGGCCGTGAGCAGCGCGGCCAGCGCGGCGGCGGTGCCGATGGTGGCGCCGGTGGAGGCGAGGCTGCCGCCGCCGGTGGTGGTGGTCCCGCCGGAGGTGGAGCCGGTGGTGCCGGTGGAGCCCGTGCCGCCGGAGGTGCCACCGGTCGAGCCGCCGCTCGTACCGCCCGTGGAGCCGCCGCCGGTGTCACCCCCGCCGGTGTCGCCGCCGTCACCGGGGTCGGTGTCCACCGGGTCCTGGCCGGTGAAGGCGACCGGCACCTTGACGTCCTGGCTGCGGTCGCCGGAGAGGGTGTGGTCGGCGCGGGTGGCGAGGACGCAGGTGACCTGGAAGCAGTCGGTGAACTCGTCCTTGGCGTCCACGGTCAGCTCCACCTCGAAGGTGCCGCCGGTGCCGTACGGGATCGCCAGGTCCTGGCCGTAGTCCGGCGGGTTGGAGGAGATCCAGGCGGAGGAGTGCGAGGTGCCGGTCATGTCGACGCCGCCGATGCAGGGGCTGGGGAGTTCGCCGGGCCCGTTGTCGACGCACAGGGCGGCGTAGACGCCCTTGTCGATGTCGTAGCCGGAGCCGGTGACGGTCAGCTTCTGGTCCTCCAGGGCCAGGTGGTTGACCGGGGTGACGGTGAGTTTCTGGCCCTCGGGACCGGTGCCGGTGCGGGTGCCCGAAGGGTCCTCGTCACCGCCGTCGCCGCCGCCGTCGCCCCCGTCGTCGGGTGCCTCGACGGTGAGGGTGACGGGGGTGGTGCGGGTGGTGCCGGCGGAGTTGGTGAACTCGGCGCGGTAGCGGTAGCCGTTCTGGGCGAGCCGCGCGGTGAACCCGTAGGCGTTCTCGGTGGCGCCCTCGACGGTGGTCCAGGTCTGGCCGCCGTCGGGGCTGACCTGCCAGCGGACGGTGGGCGCCGGGGTGCCCTCGGCGGCGGCGACCAGGGTGACCCGGGCGTCCGGGGCGGCGGTCTGGTCGGTGGGCGCCTGGGTGATCCTCGGGGACATCCGGCGCTCCAGCCGGAGCACCTCGCTCTCCGCCGTGCTGGTGACGAAGACGGTGCCCGCGCCCGGGGTGACGGCGATGCCCGCGTAGGCCCCGGCGCGGCTGCCGGGCAGGGCGAGGGACTCGGCCGCCTTGGCGAAGGTGGTCGCGGAGTGGACGTCGAGGGAGCCGACGTTGTCGGCGCCGTCCTCGGCGCTGCCGTAGTCCTCGCGCAGCACGAACGCCTCGCCGGTCGTGGCGTCGAAGGCGAGGGCGGTGGGGCGGTCGGTGCCGGTGAGGGTGGTGAGGAGGGTGCCGTTCTTGTCGTACACGAGGACGTCGTGGCCGGTGCCGACCCAGACATTGCCGGTGGCGGGGTCGACGCTGACGAAGGCGACCAGGTCAGAGGTGAGATCGGCGGTGGCGGTGACCTCCAGGGTGCGGGTGTCGATCCGGCGCAGCTTCTTGGTGGCGTAGTCGGCGGCCCAGAGTGCCTGGCGGGCGTTGTCGGTGGCGAGTTCGCCGGTGCCGTCCAGGGTGGCGGAGCGGCGGACGGTGCCGGTGGTGTGCTCGATCTCGGAGAGGGTGGTGCCCTGGGCGACGAAGACGGTGGCGGCTGCGGTGCCGGGCGCGATGCCGTTGATGGCGGCGCCGGCCGGCCAGAAGCCGGTGGCGGCGGTGTCGCCGTCCTTGGCGGTGCCGATCCCGCGCACCGGGTACTGGAAGACGACCCCGTCCCCGGCGAGCGGCCCGGCGATGCGCTGCACATTGCGCGGCGCGAGCACCCCGGTGGCGCTGGGCGCCTGGGCGACATGGCTGAGGACCCGGCCGTCGGCGGTGCCGAGCACGTACAGCCCGGCCTCGTTGACATCGGAGGTGTCGGGGATGTTGCTCGAACCGACGTACAGCTTCCCGGAGTCGGGGTGCAGCAGCAGATCGTTGGGCTGGCCCGCGGTGCCGTACTCGGCGGCCCGGACATAGCTGACGGTCCCGGCGGGGACGTCCACGCCGTCACCGGGGCCGCCGGGGTCCTGGCCCTCGAAGGTGACGGGGACCCGGACGTCCTGGGAGCGGTCACCGGCGGCGCGGTGGTCGACGCGGGTGATCACCGAGCAGGTGACCTGGGTGCAGTCCAGGCCGCCGTCCTTGGCCTCGATGGCGAGCTGGACGTCGAAGGTGCCGCCCGCGCCCCAGGTCTCGGTGAGATCGCCCTCGTTGGGGTCGCCGGGCGGGACGATCCACTTGGAGGAGCCGCTGCCGCCGGTCTGGTCGGCGCCGCCGAGGCAGGGCGTGGGGATGCGGTTGTCCCCGTTGTCCTTGCACAGCGCGACATACAGGCCCTTGGTGGCGTCATAGCCCTCGCCGGTGATCCGGAGGGTCTCGCCGTCGGGGTCGAGGTTGGCGGAGGCGGAGACGGTCAGTTTCTGGCCGTCCTTGCCGAGGCCGGTCCTCGGGGTGTCGGCGGCCTGGGCGGGCGGGCCGAGGGTGACGGCGGTGGCTCCGGCGGCGATCAGCGCCGCCGAGCCGATGAACGCGGCGGGCCGCCGCAGCCGGCCGCCTCTGGCGGGGGTGTCCGGACGGGTGTCGTCAGTCATGGCGGGTTCCTCGTGGCTGGATGTGCGTCCGGCTGCCCCCGGGGACGCCGAGGGCCGGGCACCCCGCGTGAGGCGGTGCGCCCGGCCGGACGGGACTACTGGAAGGCGATCGGGACGTGGACGTCGTACTTGCGGTCGGCGGTGTCGGTGTGGTCGGCGCGGGTGATCACGGCGCAGGTGACGTCCTGGCCGCAGACGCTGCCGTCGTCGAGGGTGGCCTTGACGAAGATGTTCACCGAGAAGGTGCCGCCGGTGCCGAAGCGGGAGCTGTTGGCGACGGTGCCGCCGCCGAAGTTGGACACCCAGTGGGAGGAGCCGGTGGTGCCGGTCTGGTCGGCGCCGCCCAGGCAGGGGGTGGGCTGACTCTGGCCCGGGGCACCGCTGACCGCGCACAGGGCGACGTACACGCCCTGGGTGGTGTTGTAGCCGGAGCCGGAGACGGTGATGACCTGACCGGCGGTGGCGGCGGTGTCGGGGGCGGTGAGGGAGAGGTTGTAGGTGGTGGCGCCGTCGGTGATGGTGCGGGTCGAGGTGGCGGCGGACGCCGCGCCCGCCAGGCCCAGGGTGAGGGCGGCGGAGGCGAGGACGGCGAGACCGGCACGGGCGGCGTTGCGGGGGGTGGCTGCGCGCATGGGGGGACCTTTCACGAGGTGACGAGGTGACGGGTGCGGGGGATGGGGGGTGCGGGCCGGTGGGACAGCCGGCCCGCACCGGGGTGGTACGGGCCGGGAAGCTGGCCCGCACCACGTCCAGGGGTGCCGTCGGCTACGAGAAGCTGATCGGCACGTGCACGTCGTACTTGCGGTCGTTGGTGTCGAAGTGGTCGGCGCGGGTGACGACGGCGCAGGTGACGTCCTCGCCGCAGACGCTGCCGTCCTCCAACTGGGCCTTGACGAAGATGTTCACGGTGAACTTGCCGCCGGTGGTGAACTTGGAGCTGTTGGCGAAGAGCCCGCCGAAGGTCTGGTTCACCCAGTGGGAGGCGCCGGTGGAGCCGCTCTGATCCTGGCCGCCGAGGCAGGGGGACGGCTTGTTCGCGCCCGCGGCGCCGTTGACCACGCACAGGCCGACGTAGATGCCCTGGCCGGAGTTGTAGCCGGACCCGGAGACCGTGATGACCTGGCCCGCCGCCGACGCCGAGTTCGGCGCGGTGAGCGAGAGGTTGTAGGTCGTGCCGCCGTCGCTGATGGTGCGGGTCGAGGTCGCGGCGGACGCCGAGCCCGCCAGGCCCAGGGTGAGTGCGGCGGAGGCGGCGACGGCCAGCCCGGCGCGGACGGCGGTACGCGTGGAAACGGGTCTCATACGAGGTTCCCCTTCTCAGATTCTCAGTGCGGCCCAATTAGGTAAGGCAAACCTAAGTCCCACCCGGGGAGGATTGTCAACGGTTCGCAAAGGAGTCCCAACTCACCTTTTTCCAAAGGGAGTTGAGGTCTCCTCCCGGACATGCCGAGGAGCGGACTCGGCGAGTCCGCTCCTCGTACCCCTGGGGGTGACCCGGGTACCGGGTCAGCACATGGGTCAGTCGGGGCTGCGCACCTCGAAGCGGGCCAGCGCGCCGCCGCCCCCGCCCGTCACCGGTGTCAGTTCGGCGGTGTGCTCCCCGGCGACGGCGTTGGTGTAGACGGGGAACGCCCGCTCCACCCGCCCCCGTTCATCGGCGACCGCCTGATAGCGGGTGTCGCCGTCGATGGCGACCAGGACGACCGCGCCCGGGGTGAACCCGGTACCGGTGACGCGTTGTTCACCCCCGGCGGTCAGCGCGGGGTGCGCCACGGTCGCGGCGGGCGGACCGCCGGTGTCCAGGTCCGGTGCCCCGGCCGCGGGGGGTTCCGGCGCGTCCGGGGTGGGCGGCGGGGCCGCGGGGGTCTCCCCGGTGCCGCCCTGGGCCGGTGGCGGCGGCTCGGGGGTGCCGTCGCCGGTGCCCACGGTCACGTCCAGCAGCCCCAGCGGATCCCCCGCCGTGAACTCCCGCCCGCTCCAGCCGGACAGCAGGGCGGCCCCCTCCTCGGTCAGCGCCGCGCGCAGCCCGGTCCAGGTGGCCCCGGTGTCCCGTACGACGGGGGCGGTGTCGCCCTGCCGTACGGCGGCGAGGGCGAACTCGGGGCGGTCGGCGCCGGGTTGCCGGGCGTGCAGGGTGCCGGTGCCGTCGTCCAGGGTGAGCGACAGTTCGGCCAGCGGCAGCGCGGGCCGGTCCGCCGCGCCGAAGGCGGCGGTCCCGGCCAGCTCGACCCGGGCGTCCGTACCGTCCACCGCACCGCCCCCGGCGCGGAACCAGGTGCGCCCGGCGGATCCGGTGCCGCCCGTCAGGGTGAGTCCGGCACCGGCCAGTTCGGCCGTGGACCAGCTCACATACCCGCCCGACACCTCGGCGCCGCCCGCCGCGACCGCCGTCCCCGGCGCGAGCAGCGCGAGCACGGCTCCGCCCGCCACGACCAGCGCGGCGGCGGGTCTCTTCCTCGCCTTCACTTCCACCGTCCCTCGAACCTCCCGAAGAAACTGACCATGTGACGCGGGAGCCAGAACCGGAGCCGGGGCTCAGGCCCGGGTCCCTGGGCCTGACTCACCGCACGCCGGACGTACCGGCGGCGGCCGAGCGGCGCCTGCGGGCCAGGGCCCAGGTCGCGCCCCCGGCGACGACCAGTCCGGCCGCGGTGATGCCCAGCGGCAGCGCGAGACCGGAACCGGTGCTGGCCAGCGGGCCGTCACCGGTGGACCCGGAGTCCGAGCCGCCGCCACCGGTGGTGGTGCCGGTCGTCCCGCCCCCGGTGGTGGTGCCGGAGCCCGCCGTGGCGGTCGGGTCCGGTGACTCCGCGCCGCCCGTGGACGCCCCGCCGTCCGCCGCCGCGCCGCCGAACGACACCGGGACCCGGACCGTCTGGGTCTGGTCGCCGCCCCGGGTGTGGTCGTTGCGGGTGATGACCGCGCAGGTCACCCCGGACGCGGTGCAGTCGGTGTTGGCGTCCTTGGCGCGGACCTTGAGCTGCGCCGAGAACGAGCCGTCATGGCCGCTGCCCTCGTAGGGCTGGGCGAGTCCGTCGCCGTAGGACGGCGGATTGGAGGAGATCCAGACGGAGGCCCCGGACTCACCGGACATGTCGACCCCGCCGACACAGGGCGTCGGGGTCTTGCCGGGTCCGTTGTCGACGCACAGGGCGATGTAGATGCCCTTCTCGGTGTTGTATCCGGTGCCGGTGACGGTGACCGTCTCCCCCGCCTCGGTGAGGCCGGAGGTCTTGGACACGGTGAGCCGTTGCCCCTCCGGGCCGGTCGCCGAGCCCCCGGCCGCGACAGCGGGCGCCGGCACCGCCAGCGTCAGCGCCCCCGCGACCGTGACCGCGCCGATCCAGCCAACGCGCCTGCCGCGCGGGCCACTTGCCGATGACATGGAACACCCCCACCTCGGGAAACTTAGGCCAGCCTAACCTAAACTATCGCCCAAGTGCGTGCCGTCGAAGGGGAA
Organism: Streptomyces sp. NPDC004610; assembly: GCF_040609715.1. Lineage (NCBI taxonomy): Bacteria > Bacillati > Actinomycetota > Actinomycetes > Kitasatosporales > Streptomycetaceae > Streptomyces > Streptomyces sp. NPDC004610. The sequence goes on from NZ_JBEXLA010000030.1 coordinate 56,145, forward strand.
AGGGCGACGAATGAGGGTCAAGGCTGCGGGACGGTGGACGGCTTCCGCCCATGGCGGGGACGGGGACGGGGGCCCGGACAGGGACAGTACGGGGCCGGGGAACCGTACCGGGTCAGGGAACCGGAGCCGTTCGCGTCCGCGGTGGGGCACGGCGGCGGCCCTCATGCTGTCGCTGGCGCTGCTGACCGGCGCCTGCGCGGGCGGCGGCTCCGGGGGCTCGGGTGAGGCGGGCGGCGATACCGGTTCCGGCGCGTCCCCGGCGTCGGCGGGCGAGCGGGCCGAGGCGGCGCGGGCACGGCTCGACGCGAACACCCTCGTCCCGCTGGCGGGCGAGCCGCCCACCCCCGAACTCCCGGTCACCGTGGACTCCTCCGACGGGCGTTCGGTGACGGTCGAGGACACCTCGCGCATCCTGCCGCTCAACGGCGGGGTCGCGGAGATCGTGTTCACCCTCGGGCTGGGGGACCGGGTCGTCGGCCGGGACATCACGGCGACCTTCGAGGAGGCCGCGGATCTGCCGCTGGTGACCAAGGCGCACGACGTCAGCGCGGAGAGCGTGCTGTCGCTGCGGCCGACGGTGGTGCTGGCGGACACCGACACCGGGCCCTCGGAGGCCATCGACCAGATCCGGGACGCGGGGGTGCCGGTCGTCGTCCTCGACCCGGCGACGGAACTCTCCGATGTCACCACCCGCACGACCCGCGTCGCCGAGGCGCTCGGCGTCCCGGCGGCGGGCGAGGCGCTCAACTCCCGCATGGAGAAGGAGCTGACCGCGGCGCGGGACGCCGTACCGGAGGGCAGCAGGCCCAAGGTGGCGTTCCTCTACATGCGCGGCAGCGCGGCGGTGTACCTCATGGGCGGCAAGGGGTCCGGCGCGGATTCGCTGATCGCGGCGGCGGGCGCGGTCGACGCGGGGGTGGACGCCGGGCTGGACAAGCCCTTCACCCCGCTCACCAGCGAGGCACTGGTCAATGCCCAGCCGGATGTGCTGCTGATGATGACCAAGGGGCTGGCGTCGGTGGGCGGGGTCGACGGCCTGGTGGAGATCCCGGGCATCCGCGAGACCCCGGCCGGGATGGACCGCCGGGTCGTCGCCCTGGAGGACGGCGTCCTGCTCGGGTTCGGGCCGCGGACGCCGCTGGTGATCGACATTTTGGTGGAGGGGTTGCACGGGGAGTGACATGACGTCCCGTCGTGCCGGGGAGGGCAGCGGGGCCGATGAGTCGCGGCGGGCGGGTCCGGTTCCGGTCACCGCTCTACCCATGGCGTCTGACCAGCGGAAACAGCCGATCTCCGGACGGAAGGCATGGAGGACTCACTCGCTACGACGCCGCACCGTCCCGCTCCCTCACCGGCAGGCGCCCTCCGGCCACAGGATGCGCACCGGAACACCGGTCCGTTCGGCGTACGCAACGACATCGGCTGTCCCGCCGTATCCCCGGGCAGGCTTCCCGTCCCACACTGCGAGCAACTGGTCGACCAGGCCCACGAGAATCTCGCTGCCCGCCTGGTGGGCCTCGGAAGCCGACTCGTTCATGCCGGTTTCGTGGACATCGGCCGCGCTGCGGTACAGCACGTCGTAGACCGGGTGGTGCCATTCCGGGAGGCCCTCGCGGTACTCGGCGGCGGGAACGACCACCTCAAGGCTTCCACCATGCTCCAGTACCGCCTCGGCGAACCAGGAGTCAGGGCCGTCGGCGATGCATGACACGGCGGTCAGATCGTCCTCCACGAAGCCGCGTACGGCCTCGTCAAGCATCTCTCGGACTCGCCGCTCCGCGTCCTGGCCCAGCCCACGATGTCCGGTGATACCCACGCGCATCCCGTTGTCTCCCCTCTCCTGCTTCTACAAGTAGACGCCGTACAGGCGTTCGTCGAAATCCCGCACCAGGCAGTACGGGCCGTCTGACCTGGTGGAGGAGGGCATGGACCTACCGTGCGTCCGAACACCGACACCCGGGAACGTCAACGCCCCGTCCGCTCAAGGGAGCCACGGGGCGTTGACGCGAGTACCGTTTTGAGTGTCTAAGCCAGAACGGAGGCTTCAGTATGCCGCACAACTCAACTCCTTTGGGAGACACCGTCCGTGCCTACCGGCGAACGGCCGGATGGGGTCAGGAACGACTCGCGGAAGAGTCCGGTCTCTCCGTGGGCACCATCAGGAACATCGAGCAGCGCGGACACGCGAGACTGGACACACTGAGCCAGGTGGCACAGGCATTCGGCGTGCCGGTCTCCGCGCTCTTCGCGCCGGGGGTGCCGCATCCCGTGGGGGAGGACGACAGCGCGAATCGGCAGTTGCTCGCGTCGCTCCGGCAGGCTCTCATGCCGCCGGTGGGGATCGAGGCGGAGAGCATGGCGGACCCCGGTGAGGCGGTGGAGCTGTCAGCCATCCGCCGATCGATCGAGGATGGGCTGTCGCTCTACAACTCGGATCGGTACGAGTCTGTGGCGCTCATGCTCCCGGGACTCCTGCGGCAGGCCGACGCCGCGGTGGTCGCGGCGGAGGAGGAGGACCATAAGCGGGAGGCCGTTCTCGTCCGGGCCCATGCCCTGCAACTGGCCGGGAAGTACCTCACGCAGGTCCGCCAGTACGACATGGCCTATCAGGCACTCGTGGAGGCGATCAGGCTTGCCCGGGAGGTGGACGACCGGCTGGTCGCGGCGACGGGCGTCACAGGGCTGTGCTGGCTCCTGCTCAGGCAGGACCGGTTCGACGAGGTGGAGCGTCTGGCGGCCACGACGGCCGCGGCCATTGAGCCGAAGTGGTCCGAGGCGACCATGGGGGAGCTGGCGGCGTGGGGGGAACTCTGCCTCCGTGTCACTGCCGCCGCCGTCCGCAACGGCCGGGAGGACGTGGCGGATCAGGCGCGGCGGAGGGCGGCCAGCGCGGCATCCGCGATGGGGCGTGAGCACCGCGACTACCGGAGCCACTGGGCTCGCTTCGGCCCGGCCACGGTGGAGGTCAAAGCGGTGGAAGACCTTTCCCTGGCCGGTAACGCCCACGGCGTCCTCCGCCGCAAGGACCAAGGCACTCTGTCGAAGGAGATGCTGGAGACAGTGGGCCGACCCTCTGCCATCAACTGGCACCGGCACCGGCTGGACGTCGCCCGAGCCCACCTCACGGTGGGGTCGACCCACGACGCCATGCAGGAGCTGAGCCGCGTCAAGACGGGCGCGCCCACCTGGATTCGCCATCAGCCGATGGCCCGGTACGTCATGGAGGACATCCTCAAGACCCGGAAGCGGACGCTGACCCAGGAGATGCGGGAGATGTCCACGTACCTCGACGTACGGGCCTGACGGAGCATCTGAATCGATAGAGAGATGGGTAGTTCGCGGTGCTCAGCTGCGAACTACCCATCAGCTTGGTAGCCCGCAGGCATCATTCAGTGAACTGGCAATCACTCTCCGTGGCGTTCGCTGCGCTCTGGCCGTACGGTCCAAGTGTCAACTAGAGACCCACGCCAGGGACTTACCATGCGTAGAACAACCGCTGATCGGGAGCGGCGTCGTGAGCTGGCCGATGCCTCCCAGGAAGCCGTCACACCCGTGACCGGGAGCGACCCCCTCTTCCCCCACCCCCTCGCACACCCCCAGCCCCGCCGGACCCTGCCCCCGACCGAGCCTTCCCAGCCGGTGGAGGAGGAGCCGGAGATCGGCCTCGGCGGTGAGGAGACCGGCACCCCCGCTGTCGACCGGCCCGCGGTGGTGACGGGCGGCGGCCCTGAGCGGCAGCTTGCCGTATCGCAGTGGCTGCTGTCCGCCGCCCAGGACGTGGACAGGGCCCGGGTCCATTGGCAGCAGGGAAGCCACCTCGTACTCCTGGCTTGCGGCGGGATCTTCTCGGCCGTCAGGGTGCCCGCCCATTTCGTGTGGGCGGCCACCGGGTCCGAGGACCTGGCCGAGGTGGACGCGTGCCTCCGGACCTGGTTCGACGGAGGCGCCGCGATCATGGACCTCCACTCACACCACTACTACTTCCTCGTGCCCACCTCGGCCGCCCCGAGCTGCGCGGATCACCCCCGCTCCGAGGCGGCCGTACTCGGCCGGGACCACTACCTGGGCGTGCCTCCCGTCAGCCTCACGGAGCCGGGCGGGTGCTCGTACTGGTCCGTCCCCATGTGGGGCCCCGGGGCCCTCTGCTCCATGGACGAAGTGGAGCAGCTCATCCAGCGCGGGCGCGCCGCCCGAGACGAGGCGGACGACTCGTGACGGCGCTGCCGCTCGCCCCCGCGCCCGTTCTCTCCCGCCTGCGCTCGGCGCGGAGGGACCGGACCCTCTCCGCCATGGGCCCCATGCCCTGGCTCATGGCCACCGGGCGCCTGGAACGCGTCCTGAAGGCGTGGGCCAACGGACACCTCGCGGAGGTCCCGGTCGGCGTAGGGTTCGACGTCCTCAATGTTCCCGCCGGGCTCGGCCGGGAGGCTGTTCGCCGCCTCCACCGGGACGGCCACCGGGTTGGTCCCGTCTTGTTCGGGCCGCTCGGCGCGGAGTTCATCATCGAACGCGGCTCCGCGGCAGGCTGGTCCGCGCCTCTCTCCCTGGTGCTGCGCACGGGCGCGCTCGTCCTCCTGCCGCCGCCCGGGGACGAGACCCGGACGGTGGGCGCACGGAGCTGGTTGATCCCACCGTGTCACCCCGGGACAGGCGCCCCGCTCCACCCCGAGCTGACGCGCGGCGGCACGCTCCTGAAGCCCTACCAGGCGGCCGTCCGGGCCGCGCAGGAACGCGGGGAGTGGCCGTGCGCCCGTTGAGACCCGACAGCCGGGTGGGGCAGATCCTCTACGCCGTCGTCGTGGCCGCCCTCATGGGCAGCCTCGCGTTCGGCATCCTCACCCGCTAGTCGTCCCGGAGCGAACCTGGACGCCCCCGGCGGCTGGCGCCGCCCCACCCCGTTCCGACTTCCTCCGCTACCGGCGCGCTCCCCTGACCCTGCACCGTCCAGCCGATCCCGGGCCGGTACCTGGAGCCCGTGGAGTACGGGTCCGATCCGGCCCTATGGACCATGGCCGCGCGCCTGGTGGTCGAGCTCCACGGCGTGAAGCCGACCGGTCTGGAGCGGGAGTGGGCGGCCCTCGGCCGGGACCGCTGGAGGACGAGTTCGCCAGGGTCTCGAAGCTCCAGGCCGTATGAAGACTCCGCCCCGGCGCTGCGGCGCCGTGCCGTGGCGGGAGAGCGGGCCCCGAGACGGGCCCGGGCCCGGCGCGCCCTTTTCATATCCCCCAGGGGCGCGCCGGGCCGACCACCCCTTTGCTCACGACCGAGCCGCCCCAGGAGGCGCCCATGACGATCAGCGTTTCTGCCGCACCGGCCCGTGACCGTCTCCCCGGTGTCGGGGAGGTCTTCGGGTACGCCGCGACGCAGCTACACACCGCCGCCGCCGAGCTCTGGCCCGGTGCCCCGGTCGTCCTGGAGCGGCATGTCCCCGGCATCACCGCGTACGTCCACCAAGGCCGCGTGGGGGACCGCGTGCTCTACGGCAAGGTTTCCGTCCTCGGCGTCTCCCTGGTCTCCGTCCTGCTCGGTGCGTGCGGGGACTGGTCTTCGGCGCGCCTGGCGCAGGAGGCGTATGTGATGCGGCCGGACGGGCTGGTCCCGAGGGAGGCTGCGCAGCTCACCGCCCTCGCCGGACTGGACGGCGGCCCGCAGGTCAGCCGGGTGGCCGGCGTGCACCGCGGCGTTCTCTTCACGGAACCCGTGCCGGGGCCGTGCCTAGAGGACGTCCTCCTCCTGGAGCCGGGCCGTACCGCGGAGCTCCTGGCCGATCTCTACGCCGAGTTACGGCCGCTCCACCGGCCCGGCGCGGCCCGCCACCTGGGGGTGGGCCGCGCGATCGGTGAGCGCGGCATCGGCGGGACCTTCCTGCGGAAGTTCAACGGGATCTCCGGGACGGCCTACGTGGACCGGCTCGGGGAGGAGCGGTGCGCGCCGGGCGCGCGGGAGGACGTCGTCCGCCTCATGCGGACGTCCGTCCGGCAGCTCCGCCGCCTGCGCGCGCCGCTCCCGGCCGCGGAGGGGACAACGTTCGCGTACGGGGACCTCAAGCCGGAGCACGTGAAGTATCCGGACGGCCCCGGCGGGCGGCCGGTGCTCCTGGACCCCGGCCTCGTGCGGATGAGCCCGGCCGTGGATGTCGCCAAGCTGGTGAGCCGGGTCGCGCTCTCCCTCGTCGCGCACCGACCTGGGGAGGCGGCGGTACGTCAGATCCTGGAGGGCGTGGACGAGTTCGCCACGGGCCTGGTCCGTCTCTCCTTCCGGGAACGGCGGATGTGGCTCGGAAACGTCCTGACGCTCTGGCTCACCGACACAGTCAACATCCTCTCCTCCTATCTCTCCGCCCCGGCCGCGCTCCCCCTCGCGGACCTCGGCCTGGAGCTGGTGGAGCGGGCCGTCCCGGTGTGCTCGTTCATCGACACCGTGAGCACCGACACCGCGAGCCGGGCCGACGCGGACGGCGTGTGGGACCGGGCCCTGGAGCGTGCCGTGGAGATGGCGTGCTGAGCCCGGGGGTGACGGCGGTCGGTGTGATCGGGGCCGGGGCGGTCGGCCAGGCCGTGGGCGCCGCGCTGGTCTCCGCCGGTCTCGCGGGCCGCCTCCTGCTGGCCTCCCGCTCCGTGGACCGGGCCGCCGCCCTGGCGGACGACCTCAACGACATGGGCGTCGGCCTCGGCTCGCCGGTGCGCTCCTCCCCGGTGGAGGTCCGGCAGCTCCGTTCCTGCCCCGCCGTGGTGGTCGCGGTCCGGGCCCGCTTCACGAACACCCGGAGCACGGACGTCCGCATGGCCGGGATGCACGCGAACGCGCCCGCCCTCCTGGCCCTGGCCGAGGAGTTCCGCGGCTACCCCGGGACGCTCCTGGTGGTGACCAACCCGGTGGACATCATGACGCGCCTCGTCGCGGAGGCATCCGGGAACGCCCGGGTGTTCGGCCTCGGCTCCAGCCTCGACACCACCCGGTACCGCCTCACCCTCGCCCGGCTCCTGGACGTGCCCGTGGACGCCGTACGCGGGCACGTGATCGGTGAGCACGGGGACGGCGCGGTGGTGTGCGCCTCCTCGACCACCGTCAACGGCGCGCCCGCGCCGGTCCCCCTTGAGCGGGTACGCGCCGAACTCGCCGGACGGCCCGGCCGGATCGGCGCCGGGATCGGCCGCACCCGCTACGGCCCGGCCGGAGCCCTGGTGACCGCACTCCGGCTGACCCTCGGCATGGAGGACGGGATCACCGAACTCTCCGCCCCGCACGGCGGCGTCTGCCTCGGAATCCCCTTGCAGTTCACCAGGGGCCGTCCCCTACCGTGCGTGCCTGCGCTGGACGACACCGAGGCCCGCCAGTGGGAGGCCGCCCAATCCAAGCTCCGCGCCGCCTACGAAGGCGCGCGCGGTATCCCGATCCAACCTCTTCCGCCTGGGAGGAACACATGACCCCTCACGCTGTCCGCCTGGAGACCGCCGGCGCAGCCGTCACCGTGGTCTCCACGGTCAAGGACGTCACGGACTGGACCGGCCGCTACATCGGACCGTGGTGGAACGCGGCCGAGACCGACCCGGCAAGCATCTGCACCGGCCCGCTCCTCACCTCGACGGTCGACCGGAAGGCGTACGACGACGCGGCGTTCCTGGTGACGCAGCAGCCGCACCGGAGCACCACATACGCCCGGGAGACCATGCTCCTGTCGAGTGACGTCTCCTCCGGGGTGATCCGGGCCGTCACCGAGGGGAGCGGGCTCGCCTACCGGTCGGAGCCTGCCGCGGGCACGCTGGAGGTCATCGGCCACGACCCGGAGGCCGTCTCCACGGCGACCGCCCGCCTCGCCCGGGAGATGGTCCGCGGCGCGCTCCTCCAGGACGGGTGGTCCATCCTCCACGCCTCCGCCGTCGTCCACGAGGGCCGGGTGGTTCTCACGATCGGCGAGAAGGGGGCCGGGAAGACGACCACCGCCGTGGCCCTGGCGCACACGCACCGGCTCGGCCTCCTGGCCAATGACCGCGTGTTCGTCCGGGCCGACGAGGACGGCGGCGTGGACGTGCTGCCCTGGCCGTCCGCCGCGGCGCTCGGCCTCGGTCTCCTGGACGCCCTCGGCTGGTCCGCCATCGCCCGGGACCGGCTGGAGCACGGCGAGGCCCTGCACCCCACACAGGACGAGCAGGTCACACAGGCGCTGCTCACCGGCCGGACCGAGCCCCTGTGGCGTGGCGGGCGGGAACTCAAGGCACAGATCTTCCCCGACCAGTTCCCCCACTGGTTCGGCCTGACCCTGGCGACCGGCGGCCGGGCCGCCGCGATCGTCTTCCCGCGGATCGAGCCCGGCGCCACCCCGGCCCTGGAGGACCGCGGCCGGAAGCTGGAGGACGGCGACTTCATGAGCGGGGCGACGGAGGACCGCTACCCCGATGTGTTCGCCCTGGCCCGTGGAGTCGACGGCGGCGGCGCGCCCGCGGCCCGGGACGAGGTCACCAGGCGCCTGGCAGCGCTGCCGCACCACTGTGTGGTCCTCGGCCACGACGTGGCCGGGAACGCGGCCTTCCTGGCGAAGCTCACCGGCTGCCTGTGAGTCTGACCGGACGGAAGGGCCCGACCTTCGGGGGAGAAGGAGGCCGGGCCCGCAACGGGAAGCTGTGGTCCTGGGCGGCAGTCGTCCGGGACCGCCCTGGGGAGAGGTTCGCCCGTGGCGTTGACCTTGTGGCCATCACCGGACGCCTCATGAACCGCCCCGCCACGGGCACCGACCGGGTCGTGGGAGAACTGCCCTGCCCGTTTCCGGGAGCTGCCCCGATGCAGACCGCGGACGCGCTCCAGCCCCTGTTATGCACGAACTACCGAGGAGAAGAAGCCGATGGGTGAACGTACCTGGGACCAGGTGGGCCGCATCCGGGAGTGGCTGGACGAAATGGCCCCGGATGTGGGCGGGGCGGACGTCCGGCTCCTGCGCGTGCTGAAGATCGCGGAGGAGTACGGGGAGGTCGCGGAGGCGCTGCACGGCGCGCTCGGCACCAACCCCCGCAAGGGCCACTCGCACACCTGGACGGACGTGGAGAAGGAACTCGTGGACACCATCGTGACGGCGATGGTCGCCCTGGACACGATCGCGCCCGACGCCCGGGGCACCTTCGAGGCGCGACTGGACGCCCTGGTCGACCGCGTGCTTCCGGGGGATCAGGTCCCACAACGGACTGGACAGCCCGGGAACTGAGGACCGAGCCGGACGCATGCCCCGGCGGGCGGGTGGAGGCCGACTCACTTCCCGGACGAGCGATCCGCGAAGGCCGGCTGTTCCGCGTCACGGGGTACACGTCTCCTCCATGGGCGACGGCACAGTACTGCTGTACCTGCGCGACGATGGCTGGGGTGCATCGACGGACCTGGGCGCTCCACGCCCCCCCCTCGCCCCGCCCCAGCCGTACGGCGTCGGCCTGCCGCGCGAACTCCCCCGGACGCCCCGCACCTCACCCCGCGCACAAGAACACCGGCGCCCCGGCCGACCTCCGTCGACCAGGACCCCGGCGTAAGGTCCGTCCGCGCCCGCCCCGTCCCAAGGCGGGCGCGGCTCACCACATGCCGCTCACATGTGGACCGCGGGGGCGGCGTCACCGTCGGTGGACGGGACTCCGCGCCGGTAGAGCAGCAGGGTGATCACGGCGCCGACCGCGAAGAATCCGGCCGACCACCAGTAGGCGGTGGAGTAGGACTCCAGCGCGGCCTGGGCCTGGACCACCGGGTCGGTGACATCGCGGCCGGTCAGATAGGCGGTCGCGGCGCTGGCGGCCAGGGTGTTGAGCAGCGCGGTGCCGATGGAACCGCCGATCTGCTGCATGGTGTTGACGGAGGCGGAGGCGACTCCGGCGTCGTCGGGGGCGATCCCGCTGGTGGCGAGGCTCATCGCGGGGGCCATGACCAGGCCGATGCCGATCCCGGCGACCACCAGGGCGGGCAGGACGTCGGCGGTGTAGGTGCTGGTCAGTTCGAGGCGGGTGAGCCACGCCAGGCCGACCGCGCCGAGCGCCATGCCGAGCCCGACGACGGTCTTCGGACCGACCCGGGGCAGCAGCAGGCTGGTGGCGAGGGTGGCGGCGACCATCAGGGACAGCACCATCGGCAGGAAGGCGAGTCCGGTCTTCACGGCGGAGAAGCCCAGGGAGAGCTGGAGGTAGTAGGTCAGGAAGAGGAACACCCCGAACATTCCGGCGCTGATGATCAGCATCGCCAGGAAGGACGCCCCGCGGTTGCGGTCCAGCAGGACCCGCAGCGGGAGCAGCGGGTGCGGCGACCGGGTCTGCCACCAGGTGAAGACGGCGAGGACGACGGCACCGGCGGTCAGGTAGCCCCAGGCCATCCAGTTGCTCCAGCCGTGCGACTCGGCGTTGGAGAAGCCGTAGACGACGGCGAACAGTCCGCCGGTGACCAGGATGGTGCCGGGGATGTCGAGCTTGGCGCCGGACTCACGGGTGCCGCGCTGGAGCAGGAGCCAGCCGCCGACCAGGGCGAGCGCCGCGAACAGCACATTGACGTACAGGGTCCAGCGCCAGTTGAGGTACTCGGTGAGGACACCGCCGAGCAGCAGTCCGACGGCGGCGCCGGAACCGGCGATGGCGCCGTAGATGCCGAACGCCTTGGCGCGTTCCTTGGCGTCGGTGAACGTCGTGGTGAGCAATGAGAGCGCGGCCGGGGCGAGCAGGGCGCCGAAGACGCCCTGGAGGGCACGGCCTGCGACCAGCACCTCGAAGCTGGTCGCGGCTCCGGCCAGCGCGGAGGCCGCGGCGAAGCCGGCGACGCCGGTCAGGAAGGCGAGCTTGCGGCCGAAGAGGTCGGCGATCCGGCCGCCGAGCAGCAGCAGACTGCCGAAGGCCAGGGAGTACGCGGTGACGATCCAGGTGCGGTTGCCGTCGGAGAAGCCGAGGTCGGCCTGGGCCGACGGCAGCGCGATGTTCACGATGGTCGAGTCCAGGGTGACCATCAGCTGGGCGGTGGCGACGACGGCGAGGATCCACCAGCGGTGCGGCGAGGCGGAGGTCCCGGCCGGTGCCGCGGTCTTGGTGAGGGACGGCGTGTCCGCGGCCGTGTCTGTCTGTGCCATGGAGACACAACTCCTGTCAGGGACGACGCTCAGGAGAACGGGCTCAAGAGCGTGCTCAAGAAGGTACGAGGGAGCCCGGGGACCGCCCGGGGGTCTACCCGGGGTGCGGCCCCACGGATGCGAAACGAAACCGTTTCGTACGAGGAAGAGACTAGGCCCCTCCTCCGCGAAACGCAAACGTTTCGATAGCCGGGTGAACAGCGTCACGCTTTCCTGTGCATCGCCTGCGCATCACCTGTGCACCATCTGTGCGGGCTCCCTGGCCGCCCCGCTCGTGCCCCTCCCCGGGGGAGTCCGGCGGAGCGCCTTGCGTCACGCTCGAACGCGCTGGTCAGGCGGCTGTTCCGGCCCAACCGGGGCCACGGCGAGGACGGCCCGGCAACCTGGCGCACCGCACTCACCGCCGCCGAACACAGGGACGACCCCGCCGCCCGCGCCACCGTCCAGCGCCCACCGCCCAGCGCCCAGCGCCCACCGGCAACTCGGCGGGCCCTGCGCCGACGCGGGGCGGCGAGCACACCCCTGGCCCCGGGATCGGGGGCCGCCCGGAAGAGGCCGGGAGGAGACCCGGAGAAGACTCGGAGGGGACCCGGAGAAGGCCGGGAGGAGGCACAGAGGAGGCCCGGAAGAGGCGCGGAGGAGGCGCCGAAGAGGCGCGGAAAAGGCCCCGGAGAGCCGTCGGGCACGCCCCGGCGCCGCGCGGACCTCGCCCGTCGTACCGGGGACCGTCCCGCGGCCCTCACCCGGCCGCCCGTGACCCTAGGATCACGGCCCATGACAGTGAACGAGGCCCTCCTCCCGTGACCCCCGGCTACGCCTTCGACAACGACAGCGCGCACGCCGCCGAGCAGCACCGCTGTCTGGCCATCGGGCTCGACGGGGCGACCACCCGTGCGCTCACCCGGCTCGAACCGCGGCGCGGGATGCGGTGTCTGGAGGTGGGCGCGGGCGGCGGGAGCATCGCGCGGTGGCTCGCCGAGCGGGTGGCGCCGGGCGGTTCGGTGTTGGCCACCGATGTCAAGCCGCACCACATCCCCCGGGTGCCCGGACTGACGGTCGAGGTCCACGACATCACCCGGGACCCGCTGCCCGAGGCCGCGTTCGACCTCGTCCACGCCCGGCTGGTGCTGCTGCATCTGCCGGAGCGCAGGGCGGTCCTGGAGCGGTTGGCGCGGTCCCTGAAGCCGGGCGGCTGGCTCCAGCTCGACGAGTTCGACGAGACGACCTACGGTCCGCTCGTCCCGGTCGGTGAGCTGGACGACGGCGGCGCCGCGGAGCGGGCGTACGCCGCCTATCTGGCGGCGAAGCTGCGGCTGCTGGAGTCGGCGGGGGTGGAACTGTCCTGGGGCCGGAGCGTGGCGACGGAGATGTCCCGCTGCGGGCTGCGGTATGTGCACGCCGTGCCGGAGGTCCAGGCATGGCATCACGACTCGCCGGGCACCGCGCTCCAGATCCACAACACCCGGCATCTGCGGGACCGTTTCCGCGCGGCCGGGCTGGGTGACGCCGGGCTGGCCGCCGCCCGGCGGGTCATGGCCCACCGGGACTTCCTGGCCACCTCCTGCGTCCTGTACTGCACCCAGGGTCGCCGCCCCTGACCCCCGCTCACCCGCCGGACGGCAGGGTGCTGCGGTAGGGCGGCATGAACCGGGTGCGGGGCATCTGGTCGGCGAGGACACCGCCGTCCACGACGATCCGGGTGCCGGTGATGTAGCTCCCGGCGTCGGAGGCGAGCAGCAGCAGGGCTCCGGCGCATTCGTCGGGCCGGGCGTAGCGGCCGAGCGGGATGCGCTCCCGGTAGGCGGCCTCGAACGCCTCGCGGTCGAAGGGGAACTCGCCGTCGATCGGGGTCTCCACCATGCCGGGGGCGATCGCGTTGACGGTGATGCCGTGCGGGGCGAGTTCGACGGCGAGGGTCTGGGTGAGTGACTCGGCGGCGGCCTTGGAGGCGTTGTAGTGGGCGAGTCCGGCCTCGGCGACCAGGCCGTTCTTGGAGGTGACGGTGATGATCCGGCCCGCCACCCCGTCCCGGATCATGTGCTCGGCGATCCGTTGGCTGAGGAAGAACACCGCGTCGAGGTTGACCCGCATGATCCGGGACCAGCTCTCCGGGGTGATCTCGTTGAACCGTTCCAGGGCGGCGACCCCGGCGTTGTTGACCAGGATGTGCAGCGGGCCCGCGGCGGCCCGCACCCGGTCGGCGAAGTCGGCGAGTTCCTCGGTGCGGGCCAGGTCCTGGGGGTGGATGCGGGCGGTGCGGCCGGTGGCACGGACCAGGTCGGCGGTCTCGGTGAGGCCGGGGGCGCCGGGCAGGTCGACCAGGACCAGATCGGCGCCGGCCCCGGCGAGCGCGAGGGCGAGCGCCCGGCCGAGACCGCGGGCGGCGCCGGTCACCAGGGCGGTGCGGCCGGTGAGGTCGAAGTGCTGCAAGGGTCGCTCCCGGTGCTCTGATCGGTTGCTCTGATCGGTTGCTCTGATCGGTTCTGATCCTGGTCTGTTCTGGAGATGTTCTGTTCGGTCGCCCGGCGGGGGACGGTCAGGCGAGGCCCAGCAGGTCCAGTGCCGGGCGGTGGATGAGGGCCTCGACCGCGTCCTGGTCGAGCGGGTCGAGACCGGGGATGCCGGGGATCCGGGCGATACGGCGGAGCCCGTCCACGGAGTCGTTCACCGTGGTGAAGGGGTAGTCGCTGCCGAAGAGCAGCTTGTCCCAGACGCCGTAGTCCTGGACCAGCCGCAGACTGTGCCAGAGCTGGAAGGGGCGGTAGTGCAGGGCGCTGATGTCGGCGTAGACATGGCGGTGTTTGCGGATGACGGCGATGCACTCGCCCTCGAAGGGGTGGCCCAGGTGGGCGAGGACCATCCGCAGCTCGGGGTGGCGCATGGCGACCGGGTCGAGATGGCGGGGCATCGCGTATTCCAGGGGCGCCTGGGAGACGAAGGTGGTGCCGGTGTGGACCAGCATCGGCAGGGCGTGCCGTTCGGCGTAGGCGAAGAGGTCGTCGTAGACGCGGTCGGCGGGGTTGAAGCCCGCGTACATCGGCATGATCTTGATGCCGCGCAGGCCCAGTTCCTGGTGGCCGTGGCGGAGTTCGTCCTGCCAGCCGGGCTGGGTGGGGTCGATGGAGAGATAGCCGATGAGCCGGTCCGGGTGGGCGCGGACGTAGGCGGCCACGGCGGTGTCGTCGACCCAGAGGCCGCTGCGGCGGGCCTTGCCGCCGACGACGACCGTGCGGGTGGTGTCGGGGGCGGTGGCCGCGTAGTCCTCGTAGCGGACGGTGAGGTCGACCTCCCCGGCGTGGGCGCGGGCGGACTCGGCGCGGAAGGTGGCGTCGAAGTCATGGCTGTGCCGGAAGAGATGGGAGTGCACATCCGTGATCATGTGCGGTTCCTCTTCTCCCAGCCCTCGGCGAACATGTTCCAGAACCGGTGGGTCGGCGGGTGCTCGGCGAAGACCTCGTCCACCAGCTCGACCCCCAGCCCGGGGGCGGTGGGCAGTTCGACATGGCCGCCGGTCACGGGCAGGACGCCCTTGAGCGCGTCGAAGACATACGGTTCGAGGAGTCCGTCGAAGGTCTCCAGGATCTGGAAGTTGGGGATGCCGAGGGCCGCGTGGACGGAGACGGTGGTGCACAGCGGGGAGTTGGAGTTGTGCGGGGCGACCGTCATGCCGTGGGCGTCGGCCTGGGCGGCGATCTTGCGGACCTCGGTGAAGCCGCCGGCCATGGACAGGTCGGGCTGGACGATGTCGACGGCGCCGGTGGCGAAGAGCTGCTTGTACTCGTACCGGTTGTGGAAGTGCTCGCCGCCGGAGATCGGGAAGGGGGCCATGGCCCGCAGTTCGGCGTAGCGCTCGATATGGGTCCAGGGCATCGGCTCCTCGAACCAGCCGATGTCGAACGGCGCCAGCCCGTGCACCAGTTGCCGGGCGGTGCCGGTGCCGAAGCGGGCGTGGCCCTCGATGAACAGGTCGATGTCCGGTCCGACGGCCTCGCGGACGGCGGCGACCAGGTCGAGGGAGCGGCGCAGTTCGCTCTTCTCCAGATGGGTCAGGCCCGCGCCGAACGGGTCGAACTTGAGGGCGGTGTAGCCCTTGGCGACGGTCTCGCGCGCCTTCGCGGCGAACACCGCGGGGTCGCGGTCGCCGGTGTACCAGCCGTTGGCGTAGACCCGGACGCGGTCGCGGACGGCACCGCCGGTGAGCCGGTAGGCGGGCAGCCCGAGGGCCTTGCCCATCAGGTCGTACAGGGCCTGGTCGATGCCGGAGACGACCACTCCCCCGACATCGCCGCCGCGCAGGAAGTCGCCCTGGTACATCCGCAGCCAGATCTCCTCCACGTCGAAGGGGTCGGCTCCGATGAGATGGCGTCCGCCCATGGCCTCGGCCAGGTGGCAGGTCTCGGCGACGCGGTAGGGGTGGGTGATCTCGCCGATGCCGGTGAGTCCCTCGTCGGTGTGCAGCCGGACATAGCCGAAGTCGCGCCAGGCGGTGCCGAGGGCCAGGGTCTCGACGCGGGTGATGCGTCCGGCGGGGCCCGCGGGGCGGGTGGTGTTGACGGTGAGCATCAGCGCTGGGCTCCGCCCATGGTGGAGGTGTGGGCCAGGTCGGCGGGTCCGCCGTCGGCGAGGGTCTTGGTGACGGCGGCCTCGGTGGCCTCGATCAGCCGGTCGATGTCGGCGTCGGTGTGCGCGTAGGAGATATGGCTGCGCTTGAGGTTGAGGGGGAGTTCGAAGATGCCGTGCTCGGTGAGGTTGCGGCGCACGCCGATGAACCGGGCGGCGTCGTTGGCGAGCAGATCGTCGTAGGAGCGGGGGGCGGGGCCGTCCATGAAGTAGGTGACGAAGACGGAGCCGTAGCCGGTGACGACGGTGGGGATGTCCAGGGAGCGGTAGAGCGCGGCGAGTTCGGTGCGGGCACGCTCGCCGAGCCGGAAGGTGTGCTCGTGGACGGGTTCGTCGCTGAGCTTGCGCAGGGTGGCGAGGGCGGCGGCGACCACCTGGGGGTGGCCGTTGTAGGTGCCGGCGAAGAAGGCGGGGCCGCCGGGGCGGGTGCTGAACAGGTCCATCAGGTCGGCCCGGCCGCCGAGCGCGCCGACGGGGGCGCCGTTGGCGATGGCCTTGCCGAGGGTGGTGAGGTCGGGGGTGATGCCGCAGATCGACTGGTAGCCGCCCAGGGCGTGCCGGAAGCCGGTGATGACCTCGTCGAAGACCAGGACGCTGCCCGCCCTGGTGCACTCCTCGCGCAGGGTGCGCAGGAAGTCGTCGGTGGGCAGCAGGGCGCCCACATTGTGCGGGATGGGTTCGAGGATGACGGCGGCGATGTCGTCGCCGTGGTCGGCGAAGACCTGGCGGACGGCGGCGGTGTCGTTGAAGCGCAGGACGAGGGTGGCGTCCAGCACCTCGGGGAGGATGCCGGTGGAGGTGGGGTCGTGGGCGCCGATCCGGTCCGGGGCGGAGATGACATTGAGGCTGACGGAGTCGTGCCAGCCGTGGTAGCAGCCCTGGAACTTGACGACGAGACGGCGCCCGGTCGCCGCGCGGGCCACCCTCAGGGCGTGGAAGGTGGCCTCGCTGCCGGTGCTGGTGAGCAGCACCTTCTCCAGGGAGGGCACCAGTTCGGTGAGCCGTTCGGCGAGGGCGACCTCGCCATCGGTGACGGCCACGCCCGGCAGGGCGAGCGCGGTGCCTGCGGCGGCGGTCGCGGCGGCCACGTCGGGGTCGTTGTGGCCGAGCAGCGCGGGCCCGAAGGCCGCGTGGTAGTCGGTGAATTCCCGGCCGTGCTGGTCCCAGAAGCGGGCGCCCCTGGTACGGGTGATCACGAGATCGGTGAAGCCGGGGATGCTGCGCTGGCCGCTGTTGACGCCTCCCGGGATGACCCGGCGGGCGCGGTCGGCGAGCGTCATGCGGTGCTCCTTGCGTCGATTGCTTGTCGGTCGGGCCGGGGCTCTGCACAGCCACCGGCCACGGGTGCCATCCGCTCTGGGCAGTCGTCGCGTTTTGGGGTGGTTCAGGTGGTGCTTTCGCGCTGCGTCCGTGGTGCGTTCGCAGCGCGTTCTTCGTTTTCATTCTTCGTTTTCAGAACACTGTTCTAAATAGCAGAACAGTTCGCTCACTGTAGATCGCCACTTCTTCGGCGTCAAGAGCCGTTTCGCACTCGGATCGACGGGAGGACGACTACCCTGTTCGGATATGCAGAACAGTCAGAGCCAGGAAGAGGCGGCCGGTACGGCGGACGCCGGCCCCGAGGCCGCCGAGCGCGCCAAGTACTGGGTGAAGACCGTCGGCCGCGGCGCGGAGATCCTGGAGGCACTCGCCACCAGGGGCGCCGGGCACGGCATGAGCGTCACCGAGGTCGGTCAGGCGTGCGGGATCTCCAAGAGCGCCGCCTTCGGCATCCTCCAGACCCTGCGCCACTACGGGCTGGTCGCCGACGAGGGCGAGGGCATGCACCGCCGCTACCGCCTCGGGATGACGCTGGCCCGGCTCGGCGACCGGGCCCGCTCCCAGGTCTCCCTGCGGGACGTCGCCCGGCCCGTGCTGCTGGAGCTGTCCCGGGCCACCGCCATGGCCTCCCGGGTCGCGGTGCTGGAGGACGGGCACGCGGTCGTCATCGACCAGGTCGACCTGGTCGACGGACCCCGGCTCGATCTGCGGATGGGCACGCGGGAGCTGCCGCACTGCTCCGGGCTCGGCAAGGCGCTGCTCGCCGAGATGCCGGAGGACGAGGCACGGGCGCTGATCGCCCGCACCGGGCTGCCGCGGCGCACCTCACGGACGATCACCGACGAGGACACCCTGCTCGCCCATCTGCGCGACATCCGGCGGTCCGGCTACGCGCTGGACGACGAGGAGGACGCGGAGGGGATCTTCTGCGTGGGGAGTGTGGTGCGGGACCACCGGGGCGGGACGGCCGGGGCGATCAGTGTGACCGGGCTGAAGCTGGATCAGCCGAGCTGGCGGTTTCAGGAGATCGGGCGGCAGGTGACGGACGCTGCCGCGAGGATCAGTGGGGCGCTGGGGTATCGGGCGGAAGCGCAGTAACGCCGTGGGGGTGAGGGTGTCGTGGCGGGTGCGGCTGTGTGGGTGGTACTCGCGCAGTTCCTCCCCCAGAGGGGGTACCCCCAGCGCCCCTAAAAGCCACCTCCTGGCCCCCCGTTGTAGAAGATGGGCCGGAATTGGTCTTCCCCCGAGGGTTGACCCCGTCCCTCGGGGCGGCTTAAGTTCCTGGCGTGCCGAGCGGTTGATCCCGTTCGCCCTGTGGTCATCGGTGTTTCACCGGACGGGGCTGCTCCCCCGAAGACCACGGCCGGCCGCACATCCCCCACCTTTCAGCCATCCGCTCATGCGCTCGTCGCGGGACCCCCCTCACCTCACTTGCCCGCCCTCTCGAAGGCTGAGGACCCCGTGAGCTCTGTGCCCCGCCCCTTCACGCGTCCCGTCATGGACGCCGCCCACATGTCGCAGGACGACAGCACCGGACGACGGCAGTTGCTGCGCGCCGGTGGTATCGGTGGGCTGCTGGTCGCCGCCGCCGCGGCCGGTACCGCACCGGCCGTCGCCGCGCCCGGCCAGGACAAGGACGCGCGCTCCAAGGCGACCGAACGCATCCGTGCCGTCGCCCATGTCAAGGCCCTGCGCGAGCTGTCCGCCCGGCAGCTCGCCGACGGTGAGATCGCCGTCGTCGCCGGTTACCGGGCGGCCGGGGACGGCGGTGGGTCGACCGTCCGCTGGGACGCCTCCTCCACCGCCGCCCACAACGGCGGCACCGTGCTCGCCCCGGAGAAGCCCGGTACCCGCGGACGCTGGCACCAGCTCCACGACGGTGTCGTCGACTTCCGCTCGTTCGGCCACTTCGACGCGGACAGCCCGGCCGATGCCGCGCTGGACGCGCTGGTGAACGACCCGGCCGTGCACCGCGTCGAGGCGCACACCGATCTGCTGTTCACCAAGCGGCACACCTTCTCCCGCTCCGGTATCGAGCTGGACTTCGGCGGCCGACGGGTGCTGACCACCGGCATCGAGCGCAACACCGCCGACAACCCCTTCGGCGCCGTCCTCTCCTTCCGCGGCGAGGTGACCGACACCGTGGTCACCGCCACCCTGTCGGCGCCCATGCCCGATCTCGCGGACATCTTCGAGGTGCCCGACTCCGGCGCCTTCGAGGTCGGCCAGTGGTGGGCCGTGGAGATCGACGCCGTCAAGGGCGGCGGGCGCTGGGAGCGCGAGGTGCAGCGGCTCGTGCAGATCACCCAGCGGGTGGACGCCACCCATGTCCGGGTCAACTACAAGATCGGCTGGGAGCTGGCGGCGGGGCGCACCTTCCGCTGGACCCGGGTGAAGCCGGTTGAGCGCAGCCATGTCCGCAACATGGTCTTCGAGGGTGTCGCGGGCGGCGACCAGTACACCGGCTCGCACCCGGTGGCGTACGAGTACGCGGTGTCCTGCGATGTCTCCGGGATCGACGCGACCGGCTCGTTCTGGCCGGTGGTGATGCGCCGCTGGTGCACCTACTTCCGCACCTACCAGTGCCAGTTGCGCAACCCCGCCTCCGTCACCTGGGGCGGCGCCGGTTATCTCACCCAGCAGATCTACTGTCTGTACGGCCATGTCGAGGACTGCCATGTGGCCAACGCCCGGCACCTCAACGACTGGACCGCCTCCGCCTACTGCTATGTCACCAACTGCCACGGCGACGGCGACGACCAGGGCCCCTTCGTCACCCACGGCCAGTTCGAGCACGACCTCGTCTACACCGGCAACTCGGGGCTGATGACCTTCGCCAACTCGGGTGCCGCCTGGGGCTCCGCCGCCAAGCGGATCACCGTACGGCAGCATGTGTGCTCGTGGTTCGTGGCCCGGGTCAAGGTGACCGATCTGACCCTGGAGGACGTCCGGGTCATCGGCAACGCCCAGTCCGGGTCCGGGATGCTCTGGGTGAACGCCGACGGGGTGCAGCTGCGCGGCTGCACGGCGTCCGGGCCGCTGGTGATCACCCAGGCGTCGGCGCTGTCGAAGCGGGCCAATGTGATCGCCGACTCCACCTTCCACCACGGCAAGGACTCGGTCGTCACACAGAGCAATGTGCGCGCGGCCGTCCATCTGGAGCGGGTCGCCCTCACCGGGCTGGACGGGGCGGTGTTCAAGGGCACCGGTGATCTGGTCCTCGACCGCTGTGTCTTCACCGGGGCGTCCGACAAGGCCGCGCCCAGCTCCCTCGCCCACCCCTCCACCGCGATCGGCGGCGGACGCTTCCAGGACACCGGGTTCGTGCTGAACGGCGGCGGGGACCAGGAGATCCGGCTGAGCGACGGGGCCCGCTTCGGCGGCACCAACAGCGCGGGCGCCTTCCTCGGCCGTACCGGCGGTGACCGCACGGTGAGCTGGCGGCTGGACGGCTTCCAGGGCGAGGCGGGCGCGTCCGACACCGCCCATCTGAAGATCACCGAGGGCACCAACCGCTACCGGGCCGCCCACTCCACCTTCACCGGCGGACGGCTGGAACTCGCCGCGGACGCCTTCGCGGGCTCCGGCCATCTGCTGCACAGCGGCTGCGTCGAGGACGGCACGACCCGTACCGCGATGCCGCCCGAGGGCGACCGGATCCGGCACGAGACCGGGAACCTGCTGCTCGGCTAGCGGGCCCCGGGCTGGGGGGCGCCTGTACGAGCAGGGCCCCCTTTGGCCCCCTCTTCCTTCCCCCCTTTGCCCCCTCTTCCTTCGCCCCACCCCCTCTCCCCCCGTCCGATCACGCACCCGTGGACCGAGTGGACCGACATGCCCGATCACCCCTCCCCGCCCCCCGCCGACCGACGACCTCCGGTGGACCGGCCCGTCCGGATCGCCCTCGTCGGCGCGGGCAACCGGGGGCTGACCTACACCGACTGGATCCACGACCACCCCTCCCGAGCCCGGCTCACCGCCGTGGCCGATCCCGACCCGAGGGCCCGGGAGCGGGCCGCCGCCCGTGCCGCCGGACCGGTGGCCGCGTACGACGACTGGCGGGCGCTGCTCACCTCCGGTGAGCGGATCGCGGACGCCGTGCTGGTGTGCACCCAGGACCGGGACCATGTCGAGCCGGTGCTCGCGCTGGCCCGCGCCGGGTACGCCATCATGACGGAGAAGCCGCTCGCGCCCACCGAGGACGAGTGCCGGACGCTGGTCACCGGGGTGCGGGAGACCGGCGTACCGTTCGCCGTCTGCCATGTCCTGCGCTACACGCCCTACACCGATCTGGTGAAGGGCGTGGTGGACAGCGGGGTGCTCGGCACCCTCACCGGTATCGAGCATCTGGAGCCGGTCGGCTGGTGGCACTACGCGCACAGTTATGTGCGCGGGCCCTGGCGGCGCCAGGACGAGTCGTCGCCGATGATCCTCGCCAAGTCCAGCCACGATCTGGACTGGATCACCTATGTGACGGGCCGCCGGATCGAGACGGTGGCGAGCTTCGGCTCGCTGGCCCACTTCCGGCCGGAGAACGCGCCCGAGGGGTCCACCGACTCCTGTCTGACCTGCCCGGCCGAGGTCGAGGCGGGCTGCCCCTACTCCGCCCGCAAGCTCTACTACCCGGCGCTGCTGCGCACCGGCGGGCAGTGGCCGGTCAGTCATGTCACCGACCGGGCGCACGGCCCGGAGGACGAGGCGGTGCTGACCGAGGCGCTGCGCACCGGGCCGTACGGGCGCTGTGTGTACCGGTCGGACAACGACGTGGTCGACAACCAGGTGGTGGCGATGCGGCTGTCGGGCGGGCTGACCGGCACCTTCACCATGACCGCGTTCACCGAGCAGACCCACCGCCAGACCCGGATCTTCGGCAGCCACGGCTGGCTGCGCGGCGACGGTGAGCGGGTCACCGTCCATGACTTCCGCGACGACACCGTGACCGTGCACCAGACGGACGCCACCGGCTCCAACGCGGCGGACGGGCACGGCGGCGGTGACACCGCGCTGATCGCGTCGTTCGTCGCGGCGCTGGCCACCGGGGACCGGTCGTTCATCCGGTCGGGTCCGGCCGAGTCGCTGAGCAGTCATCTCGCGGCCTTCGCCGCCGACCGCTCCCGGCTGAACGGCACGGTCGAGCAGATCCCCGAGCACTGAACGCAACCCCGCCCCGCTGACCAGGACTTCTTCCCGAACCACCCTCATCAGGAGAGCGAAAGCATCATGCGAAGCAGCAAGCGAAGCAGCAAGCGGATCAGCAGAACTCTGGCGTGTACCGCCGTCGCCCTGACCACCGTCGCCGCCGTCGGCGCCTGCGGCTCGGGCAGTTCCAGCACCGGCGGCGGCACGGTCACCACCTGGGTGTACCCGGTGATCGCCGACGAGAAGGCCAACCAGGCGTACTGGGACGGTCTGGTGGCGGAGTTCGAGAAGGCGAACCCCGATGTCGAGGTGAAGGTCTCCACCTACCCCTGGGCCAACCGGGACACCGCCCTCGCCACCGCGCTGGCCGCCGACAAGGGCCCGGACGTGGCCTATCTGATCCCGGACCAGCTCGCCGCCTATGAGCGCAATCTCGTCCCGGCCGACGAGTATCTGTCCCAGGCCGACCGGGACGCGCTGCGCCCGGCCGCGCTGAAGGCGGTCACCGTCGGCGACACCCCGCTCGCGACGCCGGTGCTGATGTCGGCGTATCCGCTGCTGTGCAACAAGACGGTGTTCGACGAGGCCGGGCTCACCGACCGGTACCCCACCACCTGGGAGGAGCTGAGCGCGCTCGCGCCGCAGCTCAAGGAGAAGGGCTACTACGCCACCAGCTACAGCGGCGACACCACCGCCACCCTCAACATGACCTTCTATCCGCTGCTGTGGCAGGCGGGCGGGGATGTCTTCTCCGAGGACGGCACCAAGGCCGCCTTCAACAGCGCGGCCGGGGTGAAGGCGCTGACCTGGCTGAAGACCTTCATCGACGAGGGCTGGGCGCCCAAGGACCTGGTCACCACCACCCCGAAGATCGAGCAGACCGATCTGGCGAAGAACAAGGTGGCCTGCACCTGGCAGAACTCCGCCGCCGAGGTCGAGCCGTTCTGGGGCAAGGACAACATCGTGGTCCGCCCGGCGCTGAAGGCCGACGCCGAGGCCGCCTACGGCACGGTCGGCACCCTCGCCGTCTTCAAGGGCGGTGACACGGACGCGGCCGGCAAGTGGGTCTCCTTCGTGGCGCAGGAGAAGAACAGTGCCGGGCTCCAGAAGCCCGGGGGTTACTTCCCGACGCGGACCGGGGCCGCCGATCTGTACCCCGGCGACGCCCAGCAGCAGGAGACCGCGAAGGTGCTGGACACCACCCAGGTCGGGCCGCTGAACAAGGCCGCCCGGGATGTCATGGGCGTGCTCGCGCCGGAGCTCCAGGCGGCGCTGCTGGACCAGAAGAGCCCCCAGGACGCCCTCGACGCGGCGGCCAAGGCGGCGGACCAGCTGATCGCCCGTAAGCGCTGACCGTCTCAGCCCGACCACCTCAACCCATCGTTCGGCCGTACGAAGGAGGTCCCGTGGCCGCAGTCGCGGAACGCCCCCGCCCGACCAAGGTCCGCCGCGGGCCGCACTCCCGACGGGAGGCGCGGATCGGGCTGATGTTCGTCCTGCCCGCGCTCCTGGTCTTCCTCGCCTTCCGCTTCGGGCCCGCGGCGGCGGGCCTCCTTCTCGGCTTCACCGATTACACCCTGGGCGCCGAGACCAGCTTCACCGGGCTGGAGAACTTCCGGCGGCTGATGGACGACCCGGTGTTCTGGTCGGCCCTCAAGGTCACCGTCCTCTACACCGTGATGGCGGTGCCCGTCACCATCGGGCTCTCGCTGGGACTGGCGCTGCTCACCCGCCGCGCCTTCCGGGGCTCCAAGCTGTTCCGGTCGGTGTTCTTCCTGCCGGTGGTCACCAGTCTGATCCTGGCGTCCACCGTGTTCATCTGGATCTTCTCCACCGACGGTCCGTGGTCGACGGTGATGGGGTGGCTGGGTCTGCCCGACCAGTCCTGGCTGAGTGACTCCGCGCTGGTGCTGCCCGCCCTCGCGCTGGTCGGGGTCTGGTCGCGCTGCGGCTACGGGATGCTGATCCTGCTGGCCCGGCTCCAGGAGGTGCCGCGCGAGCTGGAGGAGGCCGCGCTGATGGACGGCGCGGGTCCGGTGCAGCGCTTCCGCCACATCGTCGCCCCGCAGCTCAAGGGCTCGTTCTTCTTCCTGGCCGTGATCGAGACCACCGCCAGCTTCCAGGTCTTCGACGCCGTCTACATGATGACCGGCGGCGGCCCCGCCAACGCCAGCTACAGCCTGGTCTTCCAGCTGTACGACGCCGGCTTCAAGTACTTCGACCTCGGTTACGCCAGCGCGATCGGCTGTGTCTTGTTCGTCCTCACGCTCGTGGTGGCCGGGATCCAGCGACTGGTCATCGGAAAGGAGCAGTGACGAGCATGAGCGACACCCCCCGGACCACCTCCACCCTCACGGCCGAGCGCCCCGCCCCCACCACCCCGGTGAAGAGCGACCCGCCGCCCCGGCGCCCCCGCACCCCCCGCGAACGCGACACCCTGCCCAGCTCCCTGCGGATGCGCCCGCGCGGCAAGCTGCTGCGCGCCCTGCTGCTGGGCCTGGCCTCGATCGTCACCCTCTTCCCGTTCTACGCGATGGTGGTGCTGTCGCTGAAGCCGGAGGGCGCGATCGAACTGCCGGGCAGCCTGGCGCCCTGGCCGCTCGAAGGCGGCGCCTACGGCGATGTCCTCGGCTCGCAGGACGTACCGCGCTGGCTGTTCAACACCCTGGTCTACTCACTGGTGTCGGTGGTGGGCACGCTGCTGCTGGCCGCGCTCGCCGGGTACGCCTTCGCCAAGAAGCGGTTCCCGGGCCGGGAGGCGATGTTCTGGTCGTTCCTGTCGATGGTGATGGTCCCGTACCACGTCACGATGATCCCGACCTTCATCCTCATCGCGAAGCTCGGCGGGGTGGACAGCTACTGGGGGCTGATCGTGCCCACCCTCGCCAACGCCCAGGCGGTGTTCCTGATGCGGCAGTTCATCATCGGGCTGCCCGACGAACTGTTCGAGGCGGCCCGGCTGGACGGGGCGGGAGAGCTCCAGATCTTCTTCCGGATCGTGCTGCCGCTGCTCAAACCGATCCTCGCGACCCTCGGCACCTTTGTCTTCCTGTGGCACTGGAACGACTTCCTGTGGCCGCTGGTCATCGGGCAGAGCACCGAGATGCGCACCCTCACCGTCGGTATCGCCTCGCTCCAGCAGCAGCAGGTGCCCCTCAATCAGGTCCTCGCCGGTTCCGTCATCGCGTTCGTACCGATCTTCAGCGCCTATCTGGTGGGCCAGCGGTACTTCACCGAGGGCATCACCGGCTCCGCAGTCAAGGGATGACAGCCATGCCTCTCAGTGATCAGGAAACCGCCACCCAACCTCCGCTCCCCACCCACCTTCAGCTCCCCACCCACCCTCCGCTCCCCACCCATCTCACGCAGCACCCCGCACTCCCCGCCCCGCCCCTCTTCCCCGACGGCGAGGACGCCCTCGAAGACCTCCTCGCCACCCCCTCCCCCGGGCTGATCGCCGATCTCGCCGGTCTCGAAGGGGATCTGGTGATCCTCGGCGCGGGCGGCAAGATGGGCCCGAGCCTGGCCCGGCTGGCGCGGCGCGCGCTGGACGCCGCCGACCGCCGGGACCTCGCTGTGCACGCCGTCTCCCGGTGGACCGACCGGGCCGCCGCCGACCGGCTCGCCGCCGACGGGGTCACACCGGTCCCCTTCGATCTGCTCGACGGCGACCCGGCCGCGCTGCCCGACGCGGGCAATGTGGTCTTCATGGTGGGCGCCAAGTTCGGCTCGGCGGGCAGCCCCGCGCACGCCTGGGCGGTCAACGCCGCCCTCCCGGACCGGGTCGCCCGCCGCTACCGCACCGCCCGGATCTCCGCCTTCTCCACCGGCAATGTCTACCCGCTGGTGCCGACCGCCTCGGCGGGCAGCGCGGAGGGCGACCCGGTCGGCCCGGTCGGCGAGTACGCCATGTCCTGCCTGGGCCGCGAGCGGGTCTTCGGCCACCACACCGCCGAACACGGCCTGCGCCTCGCGGTGATCCGCCTCAACTACGCCGTCGATCTGCGCTACGGCGTCCTCGCCGACATCGCCACGGCCGTGCACGCCGGGGAGCCCGTCGACCTCACCACCGGCCACCTCAACGCCGTCTGGCAGGGGTACGCCAACGAGGTCGCGCTGCGCGCGCTGCGGTACGCGTCCGCGCCGGAGCCGTTCACCCTGAACCTCACCGGCCCCGAGACCGCGTCGGTCCGCCGGCTCGCGGCGTACTTCGCCGACGAGTTCGGTACGACCGCCCGCACGGCCGGGGTGGAGTCCGGCACCGCGCTGCTCTCCGACGCCTCGCTCTGCCACGCCCTGTTCGGCTACCCCGGGCTGCCGCTGCGCACCCTGGTGGGCTGGCAGGCGGAGTGGATCCGGCGCGGCCATCCGCTGTCCGGCAAGCCCACCAAGTTCCAGGTCCGCGACGGAAGGTTCTGACCCACCGTGCCCACGCCCACCCCCACCCCGGCCACCCCGGCCGCCCCGACCGCGCCGACCGCGCTCGATGTGCTGGCCTCGGGAACGGTCGTCCCCGCCCATCCGCTCGCCCTCGACGCCGAGCGCCGTCTCGACGAGCGGCGGCAGCGCGCCCTGACCCGCTACTACCTGGCCTCCGGCGCGGGCGGTCTCGCGGTCGGGGTGCACACCACCCAGTTCGAGATCCGGGAACCCTCCGTCGGGCTGCTGCGCCCGGTGCTGGAGTCGGCCGCCGACATCGTCCGCGCCCATGAGGCGGAGCGGGGGCCGGGCCATGTGCCGGTCGTGAAGGTCGCCGGGGCCTGCGGCTACACCGCGCAGGCCGTCGCCGAGGCCGAACTCGCCGCGTCCCTCGGCTACGACGCGGTGCTGTTGAGCCCGGCCGTGCCCGGCGCCGACGAGGCCGGGCTGCTGGACCGCACCCGCGCGGTCGGCGAGGTGCTGCCGGTGATCGGCTTCTACCTCCAGGACGCGGTCGGCGGACGCCATCTGTCCCCGGCCTACTGGCGGGCGCTCGCCGACATCCCGTCCGTCGTCGCCATCAAGACGGCCCCCTTCGACCGCTACCGCACCGCCGAGGTCATCGCGGCCGTCGCCGCCGCCGACCGGGCGGACGAGGTCGCCCTCTACACCGGCAACGACGACGCCATCATCCAGGACCTGCTGACCCCGTACCGCACGGCGGGCGGACTGCGCTGGTTCGCCGGGGGGCTGCTCGGCCAGTGGGCGGTGTGGACGCGGGCCGCGGTCCGCCTCTTCGAGGAGGTACGGGCCGCCCGCGCCGGTGACCACGCCCTCACCGTCGATCTGCTGCGCCGGGCACCCCAGCTCAGCGAGGCCAACGCGGCCGTGTTCGATGTGCGCTACGACTTCCGGGGCTGCATCGCCGGGGTGCACGAGGTGCTGCGCGCCCAGGGGCTGCTGGCCGGCACCTGGTGCCTCAACCCCGAGGAGCGGCTGTCCCCGGGCCAGGCCGAGGAGATCGCCCGGGTCGCCGCCGCCCACCCGTGGCTCACCGACGACGACTTCGTCCGGGAGCACCTCGATGACTGGCTCCGCTGACCCGGCCGGGATCGTGGTCGCCGTACCCGAGGGGCTGCGGGCGGAGTTCTTCGCCGCCGGGGAGTGGGAGCGGCTCGGGGCGCTGGCGCCGCTGACCGTGGTGGACGCGCACCGGGACCGGGAGGCGGTCGCCGCCGCGCTGGGGGGCGGGGCCCGGGTCCTGGTCACCGCGTGGGGCGCGGCCCTGCTGGACGCCGGGCTGCTGGCGGCGGCGCCCGGCCTGGGCCTGGTCGCCCACACCGGCGGCGCGGTCAGCCCGTTCGTCACCCCGGAGGTCTTCGCCCGGGGCGTCCGGGTCACGCAGGCCGGTGGGGCGATGGCGGCGCCCGTCGCCGAGGTCGCCCTCACCTTCACCCTGTCCCTCCTCCACCGCACCCACCGCTTCGATCACGCCCTGCGCTCCGGCGCCGACTGGGCGACGGCGAGCGCCGCGCCCCCGCGCCATGAGATCCGGGGCTGCCCGATAGGCGTCATCGGCGCCTCCCGCACCGGCCGCGCCTATCTGACCCTCGTCCAGGCCCTGGGCGCCCGGGTCACGGTCTTCGACCCGTATCTGACGGCCGCCGAGGCGGAGCGGCTCGGCGTGGTCGCGGCTCCGCTGGACGAGGTGCTGCGCACCAGCCGGATCGTCGCCGTGCACGCCCCCGCGCTGCCCGCGACCCGGCATCTGCTGGGCGCCCGCGAACTGGCGCTGCTGCCCGACGGCGCGGGCCTGGTGAACACCGCCCGCTCCTGGCTGGTGGACGAGACGGCCCTGCTCACCGAACTCCGCACCGGCCGCCTGGACGCGGCCCTGGACGTCTACGACCACGAACCGCTCCCCGTCGGTCACCCCCTGCGGACCCTGCCCAATGTCCTGCTCACCCCGCACCAGGCGGCGGCCACCGTCGAGGGCCGCCGGGCGCTCGGCGCGTCCACGGTCGCCGAGGTGGCCCGCTTCCTGACCGGCCGCCCCCTGCTCCACGCGGTGGGCCCGGAGTCCCGGACCCGGGTCGAGTGACCCGGACCGAGCGACCCCGAACCGAGCGACCCCGGACCAAGCGACTCCGCACCGAGCGACCCCGGACCAAGCGACCCCGCACCGAGTGACCCGCCCTTCCCGAACCACCTGAACGGAACCCCCATGCGACTGATGCGCGTCGGCACCCCCGGCGGCGAACGCCCCGTCCTGTACGCCCCCGACGGCCGCCACTACGACCTGACCCCGCTCACCGACGACCTCACCCCGGAGTTCTTCGCCGGGGACGGCCCCACCCGGGTCGCGGCGGCCCACGCGTCCGGCGCCCTGCCCCCGGCCGAGGTGACCGGTCTGCGGATCGCCCCGCCCCTCGCCCGCCCCGGCGCGATCCTGTGCATCGGCCAGAATTACGCGGCGCACGCCGCCGAGTCGGGCTCCGAGCCGCCGACGGAGCCGATCCTCTTCTACAAGGGCCCCAGCTCGCTCGCCGGTCCCGCCGACGACGTGGTGATCCCGCCGGGTTCGGAGCAGACGGACTGGGAGGTGGAGCTCGGGGTGGTGATCGGCCGCCGCGCCCACCGGATCACCCCGGACGAGGATCCGCTGTCGTATGTCGCCGGGTATGTCCTCAGCAACGATGTCTCGGAGCGGGCCGTGCAGTTGGGGGCGCCGGGCGGTCAGTGGTCGAAGGGCAAGAGCGCTCCGACGTTCAATCCCCTGGGGCCCTGGCTGGTGACGTCCGACGAGATCGGGGACCCGCAGCGGCTGCGACTGCGGTCCTGGATCAACGGGGAGCCCCGCCAGGACTCCACCAGCGCGGACATGATCTTCCCGGTGGCCGAGATCGTCCGCCATCTCTCCCGGTACCTGGTCCTGGACCCCGGCGACCTCATCAACACCGGCACCCCGGAGGGGGTGGCCCTGTCGGGCCGGTTCCCCTATCTGCGGGCCGGGGATGTGATGGAGCTGGAGATCGAGGGACTGGGCAGGCACCGGAACGCGTTGGTGGCGGCGGACCCGCACTAGACACTGTCGGCGAGTTCGCGGCGGACGGTCTCGGCGTCCGGGTGGCCGAGCGCCTCCAGAAGGGTGAGCGCCTGTTCCCGGGCGGCGCGGGCGGCCGACGGGTCGCCGAGGGTGTCGTGGACGGTGCCGAGGTGTCTGAGGGTGACGCTCTGGAAGTGGTGGTCGCCCAGTTCGCGCCAGAGGGCGAGGGCCTGGTGATGGGCGGCGAGGGCCTCGTCGTGGCGGCCGAGACAGTGGTGGGCGTAGCCGAGGCTGTCGAGGGCGTTGGCCTCGCCGTAGCGGTTGCCGAGGGCGCGGTGCAGGGCGAGTGCCTGACGGCCCTGGTCGAGGGCCCGGTCGTGGTCGCCGAGGCGGGCGTACCAGCGGCTGACGTTGTTGAGGGCGTCGGCCTCGCCGGCCTCGGCGCCGGTCTCGCGGAAGAGGGCGAGGGCGGTGAGGTCGTGGGTGAGGGCTTCGGCGTGGTCGCCCGCGCGGCCGTGGGCCCAGCCGAGGCCGTGGTGGGTGGCGGCCTGTCCGGTGCGGTCGCCGAGTTGTTCGTAGAGGGCGAGGGCGTGGCCGAGTTCGGCGCGGGCCTCGGGGTAGCGGCCGAGGCGGGCGCAGGTGTTGCCGAGGAGCCGGTGGTTGGTGGCCTGGGCGGGGCGGTCGCCGAGGCGGCGGGCGGCGGCGAGGGCGGTGCGCAGTCCGGCGGCGCGGTCGAGCCAGTGGCCCTCGCGGTCGAGGAAGGTGGCGAAGGGCCAGGGCAGTTGCCAGGCGTGCCGGTCGAACCCGGCTTCGGCGGCCAGTTCGACGGCGGCGGTGAGGTTGGCGTGCTCGGTGGTGAACCAGCGCATGGCGGCGGTGTGGTCGGGGACGGCGAGCGGGGTGACGCCGGGCCGGGGCGGGGGCACCTGGAGGGGGTCGCGGTGCGGGGCGAGGGGGCGGTTGGCGGCCAGGGCGGTGTGCAGATAGAAGTCGAGGACGCGGTGGACGGCGTCGCGGCGCCGGGGCTCCGTCAGCTCGGTGGCGGCGAGTCCGGCGGCGTAGGCGCGGAGCAGGTCGTGGCAGCGGAAGCGGCCGGGGAGGTACTCCTCCAGGAGGTGGGCGCCGGTGAGTTCGGCGAGCAGGGCCCGGGTGCGGGGCAGGCCGGTGCCGTGCAGGGAGGCGGCGGCGTCCAGGCCGAGATCGGGGCCGGGGTGCAGGCCGAGGAGGGTGAACAGTTCGGCGGCGCCGGGGGTCAGGGCGGTGCGGGACCAGGAGAAGACGGCACGGATGTCGGTGTCGTCGCCGTCCCCGGTGGACAGGGCGACCAGCCGGTTCCGTACGTCCTCCAGTTCCGCGGCGAGGGCGGTGAGGGGGAGGGCGGGGCTGGTGGCGGCGCGGGCGGCGACGATGGACAGGGCGATGGGCAGCCCCGCGCACCGCTCGACCAGCCGGTCCACGGCACCGGATTCGGCGGTGACCCGGTCGGCGCCGAGGAATCCGGTGAGCAGGGCGCGGGCCTCGTCGGCGGAGAGCAGATCGAGGGCGAGGTGCCGGGCCTGCTCCCGGGCGACCAGGCCGGTCAGTCCCCGGCGGCTGGTGACCAGGACGAGGCAGCCGGGACCGCCGGGCAGCAGGGCCCGCACCTGGGCGGAGTCCCGGGCGTTGTCGAGCACGATCAGCAGCCGTCTGCTCGCGGTCAGGGTGCGGTAGAGGGCGGTCTGCGCGTCGAGGCCGGTGGGGATGCGGTCGGCGGGGACCTGGAAGGCGTCGAGGAACCCGCGCACCGCCTCGTCGGCCGTCATGGGCGCCCGCCCCGGGGCGAACCCCCGCAGGTCCACGTACAGCTGCCCGTCGGGGAACCGTTCCCGGTGCAGCCGTCCCCAGTGCACGGCGAGGGCGGTCTTGCCGATCCCGGCGGTGCCCCCGAGGGAGCTGATCACCACGGCCCGTCCGGCTCCGGCGTCCTCCTCCAGGCGCCGCAGCAGCAGCCCGAGTTCGCGTTCCCGGCCGACGAAATGGGGGATGCCGGAGGGCAGTTGGGCGGGGATCACCGGGGGCGGCTGCCCGGGGGCGCCTCCTTGATGGAAGTGCACGCCGCCGTGGATGGTCCCGGCCTGGATGACCGTCCCCGCGGTCGAGTCGGCCACGACATTGCGCACTCCTCGGCCGTCGTCCACCGGCGCCCCTCCCACGCTACGGATCCGCTCCCCAGGGAATGGGTCCCCAGCGAACCGGAGAAGAACCGGCCGAGGGGGAGGAACGCCCGGGAGAACCGGGTAACGATTCGACGGAACCACCTCCCCCACACCCGGTGTCCACTCCAGGTGAACCCTCAATCGCGGAGCGTGATGGTCATGGAACCGATCTCGGTGGCACTGCTGGCGGCCCTCGCGGGAGGTGCCGGGGGCGAACTGGGCCGGGAGGCATGGGCGGGCCTGAGCGCCCTGATCCGGCGCCCCTTCCGGCGCGGGGACGCCCCGGCGCTGACGTCCGGCGGTGAACCGGAGGCGGACGAGGGCGCGTTGGCGCGGGTGGAGGAGGTCCCCACGGACCGCGCCCGCGTCCAGGTCCTCAGTGCCGCCCTGTCCGCCCGCGCGGCCCAGGACCCCGAGTTCGCCGCCGCCCTGTCGGCCTGGCACGACCGGGCGAAGCACCTCAGCACCGGCCAGGGCTCCGTGTCCAACACCATGAGCGGCGGCACCTACAACAACGCGGTGTTCCAGGGCCGCGACTACCACGGCATCACGATGTACGCGGCGCCGCCACCGCCCGCCGCCCCCGACCCGGGCGAGACGCGGGGCTGACCGGGGTCGCCCGCCCGGGGATCACCCGAGCGCGGCCTCCATCTCCCCATAGGTTCCGGCCAGTTGCCCCAGGGTGGCCGCCGCCGTCTCCGTGTCCCCGGCGACCAGGCCGTACTGCACACCGCCCAGCAGCCGAGCCTGCCGCGCGGCGACCCCGGCGGCGTCCCGGGCCCCCACCTCCGCCAGCCAGAGCGAGGCGTCGGCGAGCCGCCGGGTGCCGACGCGGACGGCGAACTCGACCAGATGGGCACGCGTGCGGTCGTCCAGTCCCGCCCGGACCCGGTCGGCGAGCCGCTCCACCGCGCCGGACGGGCCCTGCCCCGCGTCCCGCCGGGTCCGGAATTCGCCGTCGGGGCCGCCGCCCGAAATCCAGCGCCGGGCGGCCTGCAGTGAATTCCGGACGGCATCCAGGACATCGACGTGACGCACGCGCCGGAATTCACTGCGCAGGGTGAAAGGGCGGGCGAAATGAACCTCGCGGCTGTTCCAGGCGGCGACGAAAGCGGGGAGGGGAAGGGTGGCGAAGGGAAATCCCTCGGGGTCGTGGAAGACGACCTCCCCGTCCTCGACGGCGAGGACGACGACCCAGTGGTCGGCACCCTCGGCCCTCCCGGCGGCCCCTGGCTGGTGCAGCAGCAGCCCCATGTCGACCGGTCCGACGACGGCCGGTCCCGACCGGGTGGCGTCCCGGAGCCGCCGTACGGCCTGCGTCTCGTCCCCGCCGCCGGTGGTGCGGCAGGTCCAGCCGAGCAGATCGAGGGCGCGGTCGAGACCGAGGTCGGGGTCCCAGCCGGGCGGGTCGAAGAAGAACAGGCCGTTCTCCTCCCACTGCGCGCCGAACGGAGAGCCGGTGAGGACTTCGAGGGCCGAGGGCGCGGGCGCGGCGGAACCCATCACCATGGCCAGTGAATTCGAGTAGCAGTAGGGCGTAGCGCCCCTGAATGCGAGTGCCATGCCGACGACCCTGGCATTTTCAATTTATTTTGGCAAGGCGCTGGAAAATCAGGCGGCAGAAAGGGGCGGCCACCCGCCCCGCCGTGAATTCACCGGCCCGGAAAAGGCCGCGCGAGGGGCCCGCCGGGCACGGCCCCGCCCCCGGCGCGCGTGCCCTTCCCTCCCACAAGGTCGATACTGCCTTCAGTGACACTCCGGAGCAGGACCGCAGTACCCGCCGCGCACGTCCCACGGCGAACGCACCGACGCTGACAGGAGAGACCCGTGAAGATGTTGATCAACGTCCCCGAATCCGTGGTGGCGGACGCGCTCCGGGGCATGGCCGCCGCCCATCCCGAGCTGGTCGTGGATGTGGAGAACCGGGTGATCGTACGGCGGGACGCGCCCGTCGCCGGGAAGGTGGGGCTGGTCTCGGGCGGTGGCTCGGGGCATGAGCCGCTGCACGGGGGGTTCGTGGGGCCCGGGATGCTGTCGGCGGCGTGTCCGGGGGAGGTGTTCACCTCGCCGGTGCCCGATCAGATGGTGCGGGCCGCCGCGGCCGTGGACAGCGGCGCCGGGGTGCTGTTCATCGTCAAGAACTACACCGGGGACGTGCTCAACTTCGACATGGCCGCCGAGCTGGCCGAGGACGAGGGCATCCGGGTCGCGAAGGTGCTGGTCAATGATGATGTGGCGGTGACCGACAGCCTCTACACGGCGGGGCGGCGGGGTACCGGGGCCACCTTGTTCGTGGAGAAGATCGCGGGCGCGGCGGCCGACGAGGGGCAGCCGCTGGAGCGGGTGGAGGCCATCGCCCGGCAGGTCAATGAGAACTCCCGCAGCTTCGGGTTCGCGCTGAGCGCGGTCACCACGCCCGCCAAGGGCAGCCCCACCTTCGATCTGCCGGCCGGTGAGCTGGAGCTGGGCATCGGCATCCATGGCGAGCCCGGCCGGGAGCGGCGGGCGATGATGACCTCCGGGGAGATCGCCGATGTCGCCGTGCACGCGCTCCTGGAGGACATGACACCGCGCGGCCCGGTGCTGGTGCTGGTGAACGGCATGGGCGCGACCCCGCTGCTGGAGCTGTACGGCTTCAACGCGGAGGTGCAGCGGGTGCTGGCCGCCAATCGGGTCGCCGTCGCCCGCACCCTCGTCGGCGACTACGTCACCTCGCTGGACATGGCCGGCGCCTCGGTGACGCTGTGCCAGGTGGACGAGGAGCTGCTGCGGCTGTGGGACGCGCCGGTCAGCACGCCGGGGCTGCGCTGGGGCCGCTGACCTGCGTCTGCCGACCGTGCATGTCCCCACCCTTCATGTCCCTACCACGCAAGGAGTTCCCGTGCTCGACGCCGATTTCTTCCGCCGCTGGATGACGGGCACCGCCGCGTCCGTGGCACGCGAGGCGGACCGGCTCACCGCCCTCGACTCACCGATCGGGGACGCCGACCACGGCAGCAATATGAACCGGGGCTTCGCCGCCGTGTCCGCCGCGCTGGAGCAGGACGCGCCGGACACCCCGGGCGCGGTGCTGCTGCTGGCGGCCAAGCATCTGATCTCGAAGGTCGGCGGCGCCTCGGGGCCGCTGTACGGCACGCTGCTGCGCCGGACGGGCAAGGCCCTCGGCGATGCTCCCGAGGTGAGCGAGGCGGAGTTCGCGGGGGCGCTGCGCACCGGGGTGGACGCGGTGATGACGCTCGGCGGGGCGGCGCCCGGCGACAAGACGATGATCGACGCGCTGGTGCCGGCGGTGGACGCGCTCGGCGACTCCTTCGCGGCGGCCCGGACGGCGGCGGAGCGGGGCGCGGAGGCGACCACGCCGCTCCAGGCGCGCAAGGGCCGGGCGAGCTATCTGGGCGAGCGCAGTATCGGCCACCAGGATCCGGGCGCCACCTCGGCGGCGCTGCTGATCGCGGCTCTGGCGGAGGCACACGGTGAGTGACGGCAACCCGGTCGGGATCGTGCTGGTGTCGCACAGCGCGGAGGTGGCCGCGTCGGTGGCGGCGCTGGCCAAGGCGCTGGCGGGCGGCGGGGACACCGTGCCGGTGGCGCCCGCGGGCGGTACCGAGGGCGGTGAGCTGGGGACCAGCGCGGAGTTGATCGCCGCGGCGGCGGCGTCGGTGGACCGGGGCGCCGGGGTCGCCGTGCTCACCGACCTCGGCAGCGCGGTCCTCACGGTCAAGGCGCTGCTCGCCGAGGGCGACGAACTCCCGCCGGACACCCGGCTGGTGGACGCGCCCTTCGTGGAGGGCGCGGTGGCGGCGGTGGTCACGGCGGCGGCGGGCGCCGACCTGGCGGCGGTGGAGGCGGCGGCGGCCGACGCGTACGGCTACCGCAAGGTCTGACGCCCGGCGCGGGTCACCGCACGAACGCCCTGGCTCTGCGCTCGCCTTCGCGTACGGCCGCCGCGTGGTTCTCGATGGGGGTGGCCACCGTGTCCTTGAAGAGGATGTAGGTCACCCCGGACGCCGTTCCGCCGTGCCGGGGGTCGGGGTCGATGCCGAGGGCCTCGGCGGTGGCGTAGGACGCCTCGCCGATGAGGTCGCGGG
Source organism: Streptomyces sp. NPDC004610 (assembly GCF_040609715.1). Classification (NCBI taxonomy): domain Bacteria; kingdom Bacillati; phylum Actinomycetota; class Actinomycetes; order Kitasatosporales; family Streptomycetaceae; genus Streptomyces; species Streptomyces sp. NPDC004610. The sequence goes on from NZ_JBEXLA010000030.1 coordinate 92,046, forward strand.
GGCCGCGGTCGCCGACGACGGCGTACTGGACCCGGTCCCGGTACACCACGGCGGCGATCGTCCCGCCCTTCACCCCGTGGTCGCCGTGGTCCCAGATGCCGCTGGGCACGGGGACGACGATGTGCGGGAGGGTCTCGGAGTCCAGGGCGCTGCCGTCGGACCCCGGGTAGGCGGTCTGGGGGGAGAAGTAGGGGTCGGTGCGGGAGTTGCAGTGGCGGCCCGCCCGGCCGTCGCAGTCGATGTCCATGTCGGCCTTCCAGAACACGGCGTCCCCGGTGCCGCAGACCGGGACGGTGGCGCGGGCCCCGGCGTCGGTGCGGTAGCGCCCCTGGGAGACGGGGGCGCAGTCGCGCACCTCGGCGAGCAGCTCGGCGGCGGGGACCGAGCCCTCGCCCAGCACCGCCGGGACATCGCGCGGGGGCGGATCGGCGGACGGCGTGGGGGAGATCGTCGGGGCGAGCAGGGCGGCGCTCGCCATGACGAGGGTCAGCGACTGGACACGCACGATAGGGAGCCTCTCCGAGCATCGGGAATCGGGCATCAAGGGTCCGAGATCCAGAACATGACGGACATTCAGCCCTATCTGACGCCCTTTCCGATCCCGGAGCCACGCAACAGGGCCGGAGAGCACCCGTCCGGAGTGTCCAAGAATGTCCCGATGTGGGAAGACGTGCCCTTCGAAGGGCGACAGGGGGCGGGGGCCCGAGCCCCGGATGAAACCGTCGGCTCCGGCCCCCGGCGCCCGCGCCGGCGCGGCAACAGCGACGACAGCGATCCGCGCCACAGGCATGAACTGGCCCGCACCCTGGGAGAGTTCGGCAAGTTCGGCCGTAGGGGTCTTCAGCATACGTAACTCCGGGCGATGCTCACCAGCGGCGTCCGGATGCCGTCCGCGGGCCCAGTCCGGACCCCGCCCCCTCTTGATGTGATCCCGTCAGACGCGCAGAATTGGTCCGGACCATTGCCACCGCCTGGGGAGGCAGAACCGTGCGACGCGCCCCCGTTCCCGCCGTGCTTGTCAGCGGCACCCTGCTGCTCGTGACCTCCTGCGCCTGGGGCGGAGCGGACGGCGGCGAGCGCCCACCCGGGATCCCGGCCGGGGTCACCGCCGAGGCCGGCAGCGCGACCAGCGTGCATGTGATGTGGAACCAGGTGACGGGCGAACCGCCGATCACCGAGTACGAGATCTACGAGGGCTCGAAGAAGATCAAGGAGGTCGACGCCGACGAGCACATGGTCGATGTCGTCCAGCTCAAGCCCGCTACCCGGTATGTCTTCACGGTCCGCGCCAAGGACGCCGAGGGGCGGCTCAGCGAGCCCAGCCGCCAGGTCGCGGCGACCACCCCGGCCGCCGTCGCCGCCGACGACTCCCCGCCCAGCGCCCCGGGCCGGACCACCGGGCGGGCCGCCGGCAGCCGGGCGGTCCAGCTGGAGTGGGGCGCGGCGAAGGACGATCAGAAGGTGGTGTCGTACGACATCTTCCAGGGGGATTCGAAGATCCACAGTGTGGGTGGGAACCAGACGGCGGCCGTGGTGACCGGGCTGCGGCCGGACACCGACTACGCGTTCACCGTCAAGGCGCGGGACGCCGCCGACAATGTGTCGCCCGCCGGGAACACGGTGAAGCTCACCACCGCGGCCGGGGACGACGCCAGCGGGCAGGACACCGCGCCGACCGACTTCCGGGCGGCGACCAGCGAGGCGGACGGGGCGTACAACCTCGATCTGTCGTGGCTGCCGCCGCCGGTGGACGGGGTGATCTCCGAGTACCAGATCCAGTTGGACGGGCAGAGCGCCACCTCGCTGGTGTGGGGCGGCAATCCGCCCGAGGGCCGCTCGGAGTACAGCTTCTACATCGGGGAGAAGGCCGGTCAGACCCACCGGGTGCGGCTGCGGGCCAAGCTGCCGGACGGCACCTGGGGCGGCTACTCGAAGGAGTTGACGGTGACGACCGGCGCGTCCTGAGCCGGTGTCGGCCCCAGTCGGGTGCGCGCGGACCGGCGGGGCCGTACGGCGGAATCCTTCACCCGGCCGGGCGCGGCCGGAGTGCGGCGGGCGGCGCGGCGGCATTGGCTGCCGGTGAGGCGCACGGACGTCCCCGACCACGGCGGCGCCACGGATGTACCGCCGACCGTGCCGCCGGAGGACAGATCCATGCGAACTTTCCAGCACATCCTGCGCTCCGGCCCGATCCTGACCGCCACCGCGGTACCCGTCGTCCTGGCCGCCGCCCCGGCCGGCGCGGCGAACGGCGTCTCCGTGAGCACCTCGGGCTCCTCGGTGTCGGTCACCACCACCGTGTGCGCCCAGATGAACGGCAGCTGGGGCAACGCCTCGCTGCTCAACAGCGCCCAGTCCGACTTCGCCCAGGGCCGCCAGGTCGCCCTGACCGGCACCGCCAACCTCCAGTCGGCCGCCTGGTCCGGTGTCGCCCCCGGCACCTACACGGTCAGCGTGGTGTGCGCGGGCGGGAACACGGCCGGCACCCAGTCGGTGATCGTCTCCGCCGCCCCGGCCACCCCGACCATCTCGGCGACCTCCTCCCCCGCCCCCTCGCCCTCACCCTCCGCGTCCGCCTCGCCGAAGGGCGTGCTGGGCGGGGTCGGCGGCGGCATCAAGGACTACGGCACGCTGACGCTGGTGGCCGGTGGGGTGCTGGTGGGCGCCGGGGCCATCGCGGCGGGCTGGTTCCTGCGCAGGCGGTCCAAGCCCTACCGGCTCTGAGGCCCCTCCTCCGTCCCTTCAAGGTCCTCCAGTTCGTCCAGCGCGCGGGTCAGCCACTGGGTCCAGAACGTCTCCAGGTCGATGCCCGCGCGCAGTACGAGGTGCTGGATGCGGTCCTGGGGGGTGTCCCGGCCCGGCGGGAAGTCCCGCTCCTCGATCTCCCGGTAGCGCGTCAGCTGCGCCCGGTGCAGCTGAAGATGGCGGCGCAGATCGCCGTCCAGTCCGCCGGTGCCGACCATGGCGGAGGCGCGCAGCCGCAGCAGCAGGGCGTCCCGCAGCGGCTTGGGGTCCTGGGGGGCGGCGGTCCAGCGGGCGAGTTCGGCGCGGCCCGCGGGCAGGACCTCGTAGCTCTTCTTCTGGCCGCGGGCCGGACGGTCGCCGGGCAGTTCCCGGATGAGCCCCTCGGCCTCCAGTCGTCCCAGCTCGCGATAGATCTGCTGATGGGTCGCCGACCAGAAGTAGCCGATCGACCTGTCGAACCGGCGGGTCAGTTCCAGCCCCGAGGACGGCTTTTCGAGCAGGGCGGTCAGGATCGCGTGCGGGAGTGACATGCGGTCATCCTAGGGACCGCCCGGTGCCCGGCCGGGGGCCCGCTCACAGGGCCGCCGCCACCTCCGTGCCCTGTTTGATCGCGCGCTTGGCGTCGAGTTCGGCGGCCACATCGGCGCCGCCGACGAGATGGGCGCGGACCCCGGCGGCGATCAGCTCGTCGTAGAGGTCGCGGCGCGGTTCCTGGCCGGTGCACAGGACGACCGTGTCGACCGGCAGGACGGTGCTCTCGCCCGCGACGGTCAGATGGAGTCCGGCGTCGTCGATCCGGTCGTAGCGGACGCCCGGGACCATGGTGACGCCGCGGTGGCGGAGTTCGGTGCGGTGGATCCAGCCGGTGGTCCGGCCGAGTCCGGCGCCGACCTTGGTGGTTCTGCGCTGGAGGAGATGGACCGCGCGGGGCGGCGTGGGACGCTCGGGGGTGCCGAGGCCGCCGGGGTGCGCGTACTCCGGGTCGACGCCCCAGCGGCGGAAGTAGGCCCCGGGGTCCTCGCTCGCCCCGTCGCCGCCATCGGTGAGATAGGCGGCCACATCGAAGCCGATACCGCCCGCGCCGAGGACGGCGACCCGCTCGCCGACGGGGGCGCCGTCGCGCAGTACGTCGAGGTACCCGAGGACGCTGGAGTGGTCGACGCCGGGGATGCCGGGGACACGGGGGGTGACGCCGGTGGCGACCACGATGTCGTCGTAGCCGGTGGGTCCGGTGAGATCGGCGGCGGTGACCGGGGTGTCCAGGCGGACATCGACGCGGTGGGCGGCGAGTCGGTGCCGGAAATAGCGCAGGGTCTCGTCGAACTCCCGCTTGCCGGGGACCTTGCGGGCCACGTTGAGCTGGCCGCCGATCTCGCTCGCGGCGTCGTAGAGGGTGACCTCGTGGCCGCGTTCGGCGGCGGTGACCGCGCAGGCGAGCCCGGCCGGTCCGGCGCCGACGACGGCGACGCGTCGGCGCCGCCGGGTCGGGGACAGCACCAGCTCGGTCTCGTGGCAGGCGCGCGGGTTGACCAGGCAGGAGGTGATCCGCCCGCTGAAGGTGTGGTCCAGGCACGCCTGGTTGCAGCCGATGCAGGTGTTGATGGCGTCGGGGGTGCCGGCGGCGGCCTTGGCGACGAAGTCGGGGTCGGCGAGCATCGGGCGGGCCAGGGACACCATGTCGGCGTGGCCGTCGGCGAGGAGCCGCTCGGCGAGTTCGGGGGTGTTGATGCGGTTGGTGGTGATCAGGGGGACGGACACCTCGCCCATCAGCCGCCGGGTGACCCAGGTGTAGGCGCCGCGCGGCACGGAGGTGGCGATGGTGGGGATACGGGCCTCGTGCCAGCCGATGCCGGTGTTGATGAGGGTGGCTCCGGCGGCCTCGACGGCCCGGCCGAGGGCGATCACCTCGTCCAGGGTGGAGCCGCCGGGCACCAGGTCCAGCATGGACAGCCGGTAGATGACGATGAAGTCGGTGCCGACGGCCTCGCGCACCCGGCGGACGATCTCCACCGGGAAGCGCGTCCGGTTCTCGTGGGAGCCGCCCCAGCGGTCGGTGCGGTGGTTGGTCTGCCGGGCGATGAACTCATTGATGAGATAGCCCTCGGAGCCCATGATCTCGACGCCGTCATACCCGGCCTCGCGGGCGAGCCGGGCGGTGCGGGCGTAGTCGTCGATGGTCCGCTCGATGTCCGCCTCGGTCAGCTCGCGCGGGACATGGGGGCTGATGGGGGCCTGGAGCGGGCTGGGGGCGACCAGGCCGGGGTGGTGGGCGTAGCGGCCGAAGTGCAGGATCTGGAGGGCGATCCGGCCGCCCTCGCGGTGCACGGCGGCGGTGATCTCCCGATGCCGCTCCGCCTCCGCCGCCGTGGTGAGCCGGGCGCCGCCCGCCCAGGGGCGGCCCTCCTCGTTGGGCGCGATACCGCCGGTGACGATCAGGCCCACTCCCCCGCGCGCCCGAGCGGCGTAGAACGCGGCCAGCCGGGTGAAACCGCCCTCCGCCTCCTCCAGGCCGATGTGCATCGAGCCCATGAGGACGCGGTTGGGCAGGGTGGTGAAGCCCAGATCGAGCGGCCTCAGCAGATGCGGGTAACGGCTCATGGGCCCCTCCGTGCGCGGTGTCCGCCCTCAGTTGTAGAGGACCGCGCACGGATTATGCAACTAGTTGCACAAGAAGCCGGGCCTGTTTCGGCTCAGCGGTTCTCCAGCAGCACGTGCAGCTCCCGCTCCTGGTCGCCGGACGCGGTGGACAGATCGCGTACCGAGAACAGCGAGTGGAGCGTCGTACGGAAGCGGTCGATGGCCCAGTAGCCGCCCTGGATGTCCGCCGTCACCGACGCGGACAGCCGTCCGGGAGCCGCGCCCGGGTGGGTGTCGGCCACGTCGAAGGTGCCCAGCCAGACGGCCGGGCGGGTCTCGTGGAGCTCCTCCGGCACATCCTCGGCGCACCGGTCGGAGGTGAAGGACGCGCACAGGGTGTCGAACACGACCCGGGCGTCCTCCTTGCTGCACCCGCTGATCTCCACGGAGACCGATTCCGGGTGCGAGGCTGCTGCGTTCATCGCGACCGCTCCTTCCCTGGCCTGGCCGCGGCCCTGCCGCCACTCCCAGGGAAGCACCGCGCGCGGGAGAACACCACCGGCGGGGGCGGGGGCGGCGCCGGGCTCAAGGGATCGCCGGACGGACGCCGATGTGTTGAGGGATGGTGGAGAAACGAGCGCGGGGCGCGGCAGAACGCGCCGGGCGCGCTACGACAGGGAGAGCCGGCACGGGGGAACGGGTGCCATGGCACGAGCCCAGGGCGGTGCGTGATGAGTACACCGGGATCTCCGGTCACCGGGGGTGACGAGGCGGACGAGGGGACGGAACGGCCCAGTGGACTGCTGGACGTGCTGGGTGTGGCCTCGGTGGTCCTGGACGCCGAGGGCCGCATCGTGCTGTGGAGCCCGCGGGCCGAGGAGCTGTTCGGCTACACGGCGGCGGAGTCGCTGGGCCGGTACGCCGCCCGGCTGCTGATCCACGAACAGCACCTGGACCTGGTGGTGAAGCTGTTCGCGGACGTGATGGCCACCGGCCGGGGCTGGGCGGGCGCGTTCCCGGTCCGCCACAAGGACGGCGGCACCCGGCTGGTCGAGCTGCGCACCACGCGGCTCACCGACGACCACGGTCAGGACTACGCCCTCGGCCTCGCCGCCGACCACGACACGGTCCGCCGGCTGGAGCGGGACGTGGCGCTGTCGGCGCAGGTCGTCGACCGGTCCCCGATCGGTATCGCCGTACTGGACACCACACTGCGCTATGTCTCGGTCAACCCGGCGCTGGAGCTGCTCGACGGGGTACCGGCGGCGGAGCATCTGGGGCGGACGATGCGGGAGGTGCTGCCCCTGCTGGACGCCGAGGCGCTGGAGAGGGCCGCCCGGGAGGTTCTCGCCACCGGCCGCGCCCAGATCGACCGTCCGGTCCTCGGCCGCACCCCCGCCGACCCGGACGAGGACCATGCCTGGACGGCGTCCCTGTACCGGCTGGAGGACGCCCTCGGCACCGCGCTCGGCGTGGCCCTCTCACTGGTGGACGTCACCGAGCAGTACCGGGCGGCCGTGGAGGCGGAGGCGGCCCGGCGGCGGCTGGCGCTGATCGCGGACGCCTCGGCGCGCATCGGCACCACGCTGGAGCTGGACCGCACGGCCCGCGAGCTGGCCGAGGTGGCGGTACCGGAGCTGGCGGACATCGCGGCGGTGGATCTGCTGGACGCGGTGGTCGCGGGCCGCCGCAGCCGCCTCGGCCCGTCCGAACCGGCGGTGATCCGGGCGCTCGCGGTCCGCGCGGCCGGGGAGTCCGAGGCGCTGGCCGCGGCCGACCCGCCCGGCCAGGTCGCCCGCTACGGACCGGACCGGCTGGTCACCCAGTGCGTCCGCACCGGGGAGGCGGTGCTCGTCGCCCAGGTCGAGGACGACGATCTGCCGAGGATCGCCCGCTCGCCCGCCGCCGCGGTCCTGCTCGCCCGCGCGGGCGTGCACTCCTATCTGGCGGTGCCGCTGATCGCGCGCGGGGAGGTGCTGGGCGCCCTGGACCTCAAACGCACCCGCAATCCGCTGCCGTTCGGCGAGGACGATCTGCTGCTCGCCCGGGAACTCGCCGCCCGCGCCGCGGTGCAGATCGACAACGCCCGCTGGTACCAGAACGCCCGGGACGCGGCCCTCACCCTCCAGCGCAGTCTGCTGCCCAGCCATCCGCCCGTCACCGGCGGTCTGGAGGTCGCCTCCCGCTACCAGCCGGCCGGCGCGACCAGCGAGGTGGGCGGCGACTGGTTCGATGTGATCCCGCTGGAGGGCGGCCGGACCGCGCTGGTGGTCGGCGATGTGATGGGCAGCGGGATCGGCGCCGCCGCCACCATGGGCCGGCTGCGCACCGCCACGGCGACCCTCGCCCCGCTGGACCTGGACCCCGCCGTTCTGCTGGAGCACCTCGACCGCATCACGTCGGGCCTCAAGGACTCCATCGCCACCTGCCTCTACGCCGTCCACGACCCGGTGTCCGGCCGCTGTCTGATCGCCAACGCGGGCCATCTCCCACCGGCCCGGATCCGCGCGGGCCGCCCACCCGAACTCCTGGACCTCCCGACCGGCGCGCCCCTCGGCGTCGGCGGCGTCCCCTTCGCCACCACCAGCTTCGGCTTCACCCCCGGCGACCAGCTCGTCCTGTACACCGACGGTCTGGTGGAGACCCGCCACCACTCCCTGGACGAACGCCTCCACACCCTGCTCACCCTCCTGGACGACCCGTCCCGCCCCCTGGAGGACACCTGCGACCGCCTGCTCCGCACCCTGCACCAGCCGGACAACCACGACGACGTGGCGGTACTGATCGCACGGGCACGGGAACCGGGCTGAGCCCCCGGCGGTCGCGCCCCTGAGCGCCGTCTGCGCGTCCGTGGCGGCGACAGGGCGCTGCTGATCGCGAAGGCGCGGGAGAGATGGGCTCAGCCCAAGGTTGCCGCGGCCCGGGGCCGCCACTCGGTCCGGCAACCCCCGATCACCGTCTGCGCGTCCGTACGCCGATCAGGCGGGCGGGCGAGCCGGGCCGAGCCCCCGCGGTCCCGGCCCCGGGGCACCCCCCTCAATCCGGCAACCCCCCGATCACCACATACGCGTCCGTGTCCTCGCACACCGCCACCTCCGCCGTGAGACCGGCCCGGGTGTACGCGTCGACCGCGTGGGGCGCCTGGCGGGCGCTGGTCTCGGTCAGGAGCCGGCCGCCGGGGGCCAGCCAGGGCGGGGCACCGGCGGCGACCCGGCGCAGGACGTCCAGTCCGTCGCCGCCGCCGTCGAGCGCGGCCAGCGGTTCATGGTCGCGGGCCTCGGCGGGGAGCAGCCCGACCTCCCCGGTCGGCACATAGGGCACATTGGCCGCGAGGATGCCGACCCGGCCGCGCAGCCCGGCGGGCAGCGCCGCGAACAGGTCGCCCCGGTGCACCCGCCCGTCATAGGCGGCGACATTGCGGGCGGCGCAGCGGACCGCGACCGGGTCGATGTCGGCGGCGTGCAGTTCGACGGGGCCCAGGGAGGCGGCCAGCGCCGCCCCGACCGCGCCGGAGCCGCAGCACAGGTCGACCACCACCCGCGCGTCCGGCACCCGGGCGAGGGCCTGTTCGACCAGGTACTCGGTCCGGCGGCGCGGGACGAACACCCCGGCCGCCACCGAGATGCGCAGGCCCCGGAAGCCGGCCCATCCGACGACCAGTTCCACGGGCAGCCCGGCGACCCGGCGTTCCACCAGGGCGGCGAGTTCGGCGGGGGTGCGGGCGGTGGCGAGGATCAGCGCGGCCTCGTCCTCGGCGAACACACACCCCGCGGCCCGCAGCGCCACCACGACGCGATCAGGGGTGGGCGAAGGGAACGAGGAGGGTGCCGCAGACGCGGACCCAGATGATGACGACGATGACGATGACGACATGGAAGGTGCGGGAGCCTTTCGGGACACGAAGGGCGCTCCCGGTGGCCGCGGTCCCAGGGCCTAGGACATGCCCTGACGTTGATCCGCGCCGGTTCGAGGAGGGAGCACCCCGGCTGGCACAGCGGGAATGGATCTCACCTCCTCGGTCCTGCGGCCGGGGTCCACCCCCGGCCGGACGGCCACCATACACCTGCTCGATCGGCGCCCGGCCGCCGCTCAGGACACCGCCATCGCCCGTTCCCCGCCCGTCGGTTGCGGAGCGCGGGCCGCCATGAACGCGGTGCTGCGGCGCAGCCGGAAGCCCAGGTGCTCGTAAAGCCGGATGGCGCCGGTGTTGGCGGCGCCGGTGTGCAGGAACGGGGTCTCGCCGCGCTCGCGGATGCCGTGGGCGACGGCGAGGACCAGCCGGGTGGCGAGTCCCTCACCGCGGGCGGAGGGGTCGGTGCAGACCGCGCTGATCTCGGTCCAGCCCGGCGGGTGCAGCCGCTCCCCCGCCATGGCGACGAGCCGTCCCTGTCGCCGGATGCCCAGATAGGTGCCCATCTCGATGGTGCGGGGCAGGAACGGACCGGGCCGGGTGCGCTCGACCAGGTCGAGCATCTCGGGTACGTCGGCGGGGCCGAGGACGATCGCCTCGGGCTCGGGCGCGGCGGCGATCCCGTCGTCGACGAGCTGGACGCCCTCCGCGTGGAAGGTGATCTCCCAGCCGTCCGGGACGGGCCCCTGATGGCCGAGGAGCGGTACCTCGGCACCCGGCCCGGACAGTGCCGCCAGATCGGCCCAGTCCTCGGGCTCCAGCCGGTCGGGCAGCGCGAGCCAGGGGGAGACGTCGACCGGGTAGCGCAGGATCCGCCCGCGCCGCTCGGCGAAATGGGCGTGCGGCCCGGTGAGGGCGGCGCGGGCGGGGTTGTCGAGGAGGTGGGGGGTGTGGGGGCTGTCCGGCGTCGGGGGCGCCTCCGGCCCGTGGGACGGGCCCGGGGTCCGGGGCTGCTCGGGTATCCGCCCGCGCTCGTCCCGGGTCACCGGGACACCTCGATGACCGTCTTGCCGTGGGCGTGGCCGTCCTCGACCGCGCGCAGGGCCTCCCCGGCGCGCTCCAGCGGGTACGTCCGGCTGACCTGCGGATCCAGGGTGCCGTCGACCGCGAGGGCGGCGACGGCGTCCAGCACGGACGCGTTGCGGGCGCGGGCCACCCGGGCGCCGCCGAGCCGCTCGGCCTCCTCGGGGCGCACCGCGGCGGTGATCAGCCGGGTCCCGCCGGGCACCAGCGCCGCCGCCTCCTCGAAGACCTCGCCGCCGACGAGGTCGAAGATGCCGTCGACGCCCTCGGGGGCGGCGGCCCGGACGCGCTCGGGCCAGCCCGGCCCGGACGGTACGTGGACCGCGCCGAGGGAGTCCAGCAGATCCTTCTTGGTGGCCCCGGCCAGCCCCAGCACCCGGATCCCGGCGGCTCGGGCGATCTGGACGGCGGCCACCCCGACGCCGCCGCCCGCGCCGGTCACCAGCAAGGTGCTGCCGGAGGGCAGGTCCAGCTGCCGGACGCCGTCGTAGGCGGTGGCGGCGGCCACCGGGAGGGTCGCGGCGGTGGTGAAGGAGAGCGCGTCGGGCTTGTGCGCGGCCACCTCCACCGGGAGGACCGCGAACTCGGCGTAACCGCCCGAGACCGGCGACCCGAACACCGCGTCGCCGACGGCGAACCCGGTGACCTCCGGACCGACCTCCTCGACCACCCCGGAGACCTCGCTGCCGAGGACGGCCGGGGGCTCGACGGCACCCTGACCCGCGCGGCGGTAGCCGTTGCGGATCTTGTAGTCGACCGGATTGACCCCGGCGACGCGCACGGCGACCAGCAGCTCGCCGGGACCGGGCACGGGCCGGTCCCGGTCGACGAGCGCCTCGGTCTCCGGACCGCCGTTCCGGGTGAAGACGTATGCCTTGGGCATGGTGGCTCCCACTTTTCGCGCTGTCGCCGGGGCACGAGGGGGACGTGCGCACCGGCGGATCGGGCATCTCGGGCAAGGAAGATCGCTGTCGAGCTATTCCCGGGCCGCGGAAGACTTCATACGCGGTTCACGATCGCGGATCCGTTCGGGCGACCCCGCCACGCCCGCCACCCGGAATGTCCGCTTCGATAGGTCCCCGCCGGGAGGCTCAAGAGAGCGACGGACGGGGTACCTGATGCTTAGAACCACTCGCGCGCGTGAGGGCGAGGAGGTCGGCATGCGGAACCGGGTACGGGGCTGGCGCTGGCGGTCCAGTCCGCTGCGGCGCCGGTCGGATGTGATCGAGGCGTGGGCGCTGCTCGTGGTCGCCCTGCTCCTGCTGCTCGGGGCACCCCTGGCGGGGGCCGCGACGGGCTGGTGGGCGTACGGGGACGCGCGGGCGACGGTGGCGGCCCAGCGGGCGGAGCGGCACCAGGTGAGCGCGGTGGTGGCGGGCGAGCCCCGGCGGGCGCTCCCGGCGGTCGGCGGCGGCCCGTACACCTATCAGGCGGCGGTCCGCTGGACGGATCCCGGGGGGCGGCGGGAGGCCGGGGTGACCTCGGTGCCGGAGAGCGCCCGCCCGGGGGACACGGTCCGGCTGTGGCTGGACCGGCGGGACCGTGACGTGGGGCCGCCGCCGGACGCGTCGATCGTCTGGCAGCACGCGATCACCCTGGGCGTCTGCGCCTCCGGCGGTACGGCGGCGGCCGTGCTGCTGGGCTGGTCGGCGTCGCGCCGGGTCGCCCTCGGCCACCGGATGGCGGAGTGGGAGCGGGACTGGGACCGCACGGAGCCGGAGTGGACCCGCCGCTGGGCGTGACCGCGCACGGCTCGCTCCCCCGCCCCCTGCGACCGTACGGCCGCCGCACCCTGGTGCCCCGTCCCACCCCGTGCCTACGGTGTGATCATCCGCAGCCTTGCCCCTCTCCGCGAAGGTGATCCCGTATGCCCCTGTTCGATCTGCCCCTCGACGCGCTGCGGGAGTACCGCAGCGCCTCCGTCGCCCCCGAGGACTTCGACGCCTTCTGGGCCAAGACGCTCCAGGAGGCCCGCGAGCACGATCTGGACGCCCGGTTCGAGCCCGTGGACAGCGGGCTGACCACGGTGGAGGTGTACGACGTGACCTTCGCCGGGTTCGGCGGTCACCCGGTGAAGGGCTGGCTGACCCTGCCCGCGAACCCGGCCGGGCCGCTGCCGCTGGTGGTGCAGTTCCTCGGGTACGGCGGCGGGCGCGGGCTGGCGCACGAGCATCTGCTGTGGGCGTCGACCGGCCGGGCGCACTTCGTGATGGACACCCGGGGCCAGGGCAGCGCCTGGGGCGGGGGCGGCGGCACCGCGGACCCGGTGGCGGGCGGTCCGGCGTACCCCGGTTTCATGACCCGGGGCATCGACGCGCCGGAGAACTACTACTACCGGCGGGTCTACACCGACGCCGTCCGGGCGGTGGAGGCCGCCCGCTCGCATCCGCTGGCCGACGCCTCCCGGACCGTGGCGCTGGGGACCAGCCAGGGCGGCGGGATCACGGTGGCGGTGGGCGCCCTGGTCCCGGACCTGGTGGCCATCGCCCCGGATGTGCCGTTCCTGTGCGACTTCCCGCGCGCGACGACCCTGACGGAGCGGCTTCCCTACCGGGAGATCGCGCTGTGGCTGAAGACCCACCGGGGCCGCACCGAGGACGCGCTGCGCACGCTGGCCTACTTCGACGGGGTGCACTTCGCGGCCCGCGGCCGGTCCCCGGCGCTGTTCTCGGCGGCGCTGGAGGACCAGACCTGCCCGCCGTCGACGGTCTTCGCCGCGTTCAACGCCTGGGCCCACGACGACAAGGCGATCGAGGTGTACGACTTCAACGACCACGAGGGCGGCGGGCCGTACCAGGAGGCGGCCAAGATGCGCTGGCTGCGGTCGTACACCTGACCCGGCCGGTCCCGGTACGCGGTCTTCCTCGCCGTCCCGGCCGTCGCTGGCGTTCGCCGGATCCGGGCCGCGGGGTGAGGGAGGGCCGCTCGATGTCCGAGCCGGAACACCAGGTCAGGGGCGACTGCGCACCGGCGTTCGCCGGGGTGCGCGAGGCGTTCGAGGAGAACCCTCCCCCACTGCCTCAAGGGCGTGGGAGGTGCCCCCACCTGGCCGACCGGGGGCTGCTCGATCTCGACGCCCCGGTGGCGGCGTACTGGCCGGAGTTCGCGGCGGCCGGCAAGGAGGGGGTGCTGGTACGGCATCTGCTCGCGCACCGGGCGGGGCCGGCCGGGCCGCGCGAGGAGATGACGCTGGAGCAGTTCTACGCCTGGGAGCCGGCGGTCGAGCGGCTGGCGGCGACCGAGCCGTGGTGGGAGCCGGGCACCGCGTCGGGCTATCACCTGATGACGTTCGGCCATCTGGTCGGTGAGGTGGTGCGCCGGGTGTCGGGGCTGCGGCCGGGGGCGTTCCTGGCCCGCGAGATCACCGGCCCGCCGGGCATCGACTTCACCGTCGGACTGCCGGAGGCGGACGCGGGAGGGCGGCGGAACTGGTGCCTCCGGCGCCGGAGGAGTTCGCCGCGCAGGCGGAGCTGCTCGGCCAGTTGACGCCGGTCGCCCTCGCCGTGCCGACCAGTCCGGCGGTGCCCGTTCCGGTCGCGAACAGCGCGGTGTGGCGGGCGGCGGAGATCCCGGCCGCGAACGGCCACGGCACCGCGCGGGCGGTGGCGGCGCTGTACGGGATCCTCGCGGGCGGGGGCAGCCTGGCCGGGCGGCGGGTGCTGTCGCCGGAGGCGGTGGCGCGGGCCCGCCAGGGCCAGGGGGCGGGCGTGGATCTGGTGCCGGGGGCGGCGCTGGGCGGGGAGACCGAGCTGGCCCTGGGGTTCTGGCTCAGCGGACCGCGCGGCGCCTACGGACCCAACCCGGAGGCTTTCGGTCACGATGGATTCGGCGGGTCGTTCGGGCTGGCCGACCCGGAGGCCCGGCTCTCGGTGGGCTATGTCATGAACCGGATGGGCCCGCGTATCGTCGATGATCCACGAAAGTCAGCCCTGGTCAACGCCGTGTACAGCGCGCTGTAACAATGCCTGGCCGAGGCCGGACGGTCCGGTTTCGGCCGAACCTCCCAACCACTCTTCCTCGGTGATTCGCGCCGGTGCTAGATCTGGTGGCGCAATGAGCCCGCACGGCTACAGCACGTCACCACTGGAGGGCGCGGCATGGCCTGCACCACCCCGCACGACCACTCTCGGGGCGAGGCGCCGCCCCTGTATCGGCGGATAGCGACGGAACTGCTCGGTGAACTCCGCGACGGAACGATTCCTCCAGGCGAGCGGCTGCCGGGGGAACGGCAGTTGTCCGAGCACTTCGGCGTGAGCAGGGAGACGGTCCGGCAGGCACTGGAGGTGCTGCGCCGCGAGGGGCTGGTGGCCACGGACCGGCGGGGCAGTCATGCCACGCTGCCGGGGGTACCGGTCGAACATCCGACGGCGCTGAGCTTCCCGGTGGGCATCCGGGCGACCGGCGGTTCCGACCGGGCGACGGTCGCCTGGGAGCTGCCCTCGGCCGAACACGCCCGCGCGCTGGGGCTGGCCCCGAACCGGCCGACGCTGGTCCACCGCTATGAGTCGGCGGGCGCGGACGGGCTCGGCGGGTCCACCGCGATCACCACGTTCTCGGCGGTCGCGCTGTCCGAGGTGGCGGAGCTGGCCCGGTACCGGGAGCGCCCGCTGACCAGCGACTCGGCCCAGTTGCGGCGGGTCTACGACTGGATGCGGCGGGCCGGTCTGGCGCTGCACCACCGGGATGCGATCACCCCCCTCCACGACATCCCGTCGATGCGGGTGACCCGGCTGGTGCACGATCAGCACGCCCGGCCCCTGGAGATCACCGATCTCCTGGTGGAGGCCCGGCAGGACGCGCTGGTCTATGAGTTCACCGTGCCCGCGGCGGGCTGAGGAGCCCGCTCCACGCGGTCAGATGCCGTCGGCGGGCCGCGCGGCCCGGATCGGCCGGGCCCGGCGCCCGAGGGCGAGCAGCCGCGGCAGGAGGCAGCCCCGGACCGCGCTGTCGCCGGACGGCCCCGGCCCCGTCCGCGCGCTCGGCGCGGATCCGGACCGGCGCGGGGCCCTCGGGGGGCGGCGCCGGTCAGGGCGTCGGTGCCGTGGACGGTTGGTTCGGCGGTGGGCACCGGCCGGGGGTGTGCCAGCGGGCGGCAGGGCGTCGGTGAGGAGCGCGGCGGCGAGGGTGGTCCCGGCCGCCGCGTCCAACGCCCGGCCGTCCGTGCACCGGCCCCAGGCGGTGAGTTCGGCCCGCTCGCCCCCGGTCGGCGGTGGCGGGTCGGATCTCCGGCTGGCGGGGCGAACGGGACGAGGTGTCCGGGCAGTTCGAGGACCGGGCAGTCGGCGGGGCGGGGGGGCGTCGGGGGCGGGTCGTCCCTCGTAGTGGGGGCCGGAGCGGAGCGTTCTGGCGCCAGGTGAAACAGACAGGCGGCGCTCCGGGTCCGCCCGGCCTCCGGGGCGGACCCGGAGAAGTACAGCGGGCCGACGCCACGCCGACGGGCGCGAGGAAGTGCCTGGTCAGCGTCCGCGATTCCCCAGGGACATGGATCACTCCACCCGGGCCGTCACCATCCGTACCCGGGGGCTGCCGTCGTCGCGGCGGCCGAACTCGGGCAGGGTCGTCAGGCCCACCCGGAATCCGGCGGCCGTCAGCTCCCGCTCCATCGCGCCGGGGCCGAAGGCCCGGTAGTACATGACGAACGGGGGCCGCCACAGCGCGTTGCGCACCCGCATCACCGCATCGAAACCGGCCAGCATCCAGTAGGCGCGGGTGGTCGGGCGGGGCGGGGCCAGCACCGGGAAGACGAAGTCGCCGCCGGGCCGCAGCACCGCGCGGACCTGCGCGAGCAGCGCGGGCAGTTCGCGCGGCAGGAAGTGCCCGAACGCGCCAAGGCTGACGACCAGGTCGAAGGCGGGCGCGAAGGGCAGGGCACGGGCGTCGGCGCGCACCCAGGACACCCGGGGTGCGGCGGGCCAGGCACGCGCGCGGGCCACCTCCAGCATCCCGGTGCTGAAGTCCACGCCGGTCGCCGTCTCCCGGCACACCTCGGCCAGCACCTCGACCCCGGCTCCGGTGCCGCAGCACAGGTCGAGTCCGTGGGCGTAGCCGCCTGGGCGGACACCGGGGCGGGTGAGGGCGGCGGCCATGGCGCCGAGGAGGGGCTCGGGGGTGCGGAACGGGGTGCGGTCGAACTTGGGGGCGAGCAGGTCGTAGCCGTGCTCGACGGACGACAGGGCCTGGACGGTGAGTTCACGCAGGCTGGGGCCCTCGGGATGGAACATCGGCGTCATCCCCGGCCCGCGCGCGCGGCGCGCTGTCCGAGGACCGCGAGCACCCGGTCGCACCAGGCGAGGTTCTCCCGCTCGAAGGCGATCCCGCCCATCAGCGTCAGATACGGGCCGATCCGCCGCGCGTCGTCGAGGTAGGCGTCCTCGTCGCGCCCGTCCAGCAGGCGTTCGCGCATCCGTTCGTAGCGGTCGAGCCGGCCGCGCGCCCAGGTGCGGCGCTCCTCGATCAGCTCGCGGGTGACGGCGGGGTCGGTGCCGTCCATCGCCTGGATCTTGATCAGGAGTTCGTCGCGCAGGGCGGTGGGGCGCCGGACGGGCGCGGCGGCGAAGGCCCGCAGCTCCTCGCGGCCGGTCTCGGTGAGGGTGAACATCCGTTTGTCGGGCCGCCGCTCCTGGCGCACCACCCGGGCCCGGATCAGCCCGTCCCCGGCCAGCCGCTCCAGCTCCCGGTAGAGCTGCTGAGGGGTGGCGGGCCAGAAATTGGCCAGCGAGACATCGAACACCTTGGAGAGCTGATAGCCGGACGCCTCGCCCTCCAGCAGGGCCGCCAGCACGGCGTACTTCAACGACATATGGACACGCTAACAGCAGGTGACTATTGTCATCCGCACTTAATCAATAAATTGACTATGAGGTGCTCCGATGCACGCATTCCGCGCCGCGATCGAGGCGGGCGACCTGGACGCCGCCGAGGCACTGCTCGCCGAGAACGTGGTCTTCACCAGCCCGGTCGTCTTCAAGCCCTACGAGGGCAGGGCGATCACGGCGGCCGTGCTGCGCACGGTCGCCGAGGTCTTCCAGGACTTCCGCTATCAGACCGAGTACGCGGGCGAGAGCGGCGACGACCACGCCCTGGTCTTCACCGCCCGGGTCGGCGACCGCGCCCTCACCGGCTGCGACTTCCTGCACACCGACCCCGAGGGCCGCATCGACCGGTTCATGGTGATGGTCCGGCCGCTGTCGGCCGCCCGGGCGCTGGCCGAGGCCATGGGCGCCCGCTTCGAACAGATCGCCCGGGAGGCCGCGGCGCGAACGGCCTGATCCCGCCCCTGGCCTTCGACCGGGTTCGGTGCCGCCGCGCCCCGCGCGGTTGGATGACCCCATGACCAGCGACGAGGACGACCACCGGATGCGGGCCAACCGCGCCAACTGGGACGCGCGCACCCCCGTCCATCTGGCGAGCCGCTTCTACGGGGTGGACACCGGGGCCGACCCGGAACGCTGGTTCGCCCCCTTCGAGTGGACCGACCTCGGGGATCTCGCCGGGCGCGAGGTGCTGCACCTCCAGTGCCATCTGGGCACCGAGACCCTCGCCTTCGCCCGGCGCGGCGCGGCCACCGTGACCGGCCTGGACTTCTCCCCGGCGGCGGTCACCGCGGCCCGGGACCTCGCCGCCCGCGCGGCGCTGGACGTGACCTATGTGCAGGCCAATGTGTACGACGCCGAGGCGGCGCTCGGCGGGCGGCGCTTCGACGTCGTCTACACCGGCAAGGGCGCCCTGTGCTACCTGCCGGACCTCCCGCGCTGGGCCGAGGTGACCGCCCGCCTCCTGAAGCCGGGCGGGGCGCTGTACGTGGTGGAGTTCCATCCGCTGCTCAACGCGCTCGGCCCCACCCCGGGCCCCGGCGAGGGACCGGAGCTGCTGCTGCGCCACGACTGTCTTGCCGGGAGCGGGGCCGTGCGCCGGGACGCCACCTTCACCTACACCGACGGGCCCGCCGTCGAGGGCGCCACCGAGAGTTACGAGTGGATGCACGGAATAGGGGAGGTCATCACCGCGTTGACGACTGCGGGACTGAAGGTCCGGCGGCTGCGCGAGAGCGACGAGCTGCCGTGGCCGCGCTGGGACCGGATGGAGCGCACGCCCTCGGGCTGGTGGCGCCTCCCGGAACCCCGGATCCCCCTCCTGTACGGCCTCCTCGTGGAACGCTGAGCCGCAACGCCTAGCCGGAACGCTGAGCCGCAACGCCGGGCGATTTCCACCCCGTACCCGCCCCCGGGTGGTACGGTACGGGCAGCACTTGTGTTCGTCCCGTCGTGGACGCCGGTGCCGGATGGTTCTTCCTCTCCTCACTCCCGCCGCTGATCCGGCCGCCTTCCCGGTTCCGATCCCCGGCTCTCCAGCACCACCTGTTCCAGGTGAGCTGTTTCCCGCCGCACCCAGGCGTGGCGCGTGTCCGAGCGCCCGACCGCCTCTCTCTCGCGGCAACCCCTTCCTCTCGCATGTCCCATGCCCGTGTCCTCGAAAGGACCGCACTCCATGACCACCACCACACTCGAACACCCCCCGGTACGGCAGCAGACCGCTCCCCGGCTCGCCGTCGGCGTCCTCGACATCGACGGCAACGGGAAGGGGCATCTGCGGGCCGAGAGCCTGACACCCGCCTCCGCCGACCCCGTCGTCTCCCCCGCCCTGATCCGCCGTCACCAACTGCGCAAGGGCGATCTGGTGGAGGGCACCCGCGGTGAGCGCGGTGGCCTCACCGAGGTCGCGCTCATCAACGGGCGCACCCCCGACGAGCAGCGCGGACGCCGCCACTTCCACGAGCTGACCCCGCTGCACCCCCAGGAGCGGCTGCGGCTCGAACACCCGGCGGCCGGACTCACCGGCCGCGTCACCGATCTGATCTCCCCGGTCGGCAAGGGCCAGCGCGGGCTCATCGTGGCCCCGCCCAAGACCGGCAAGACCGTACTGCTCCAGCAGATCGCGGCGGCCGTCGCCGGTAATCACCCCGAGTGCCATCTGATGGTGGTACTGCTCGACGAACGCCCCGAGGAAGTCACCGACATGCGGCGCTCGGTGCGCGGCGAGGTGTACGCCTCCACCTTCGACCGGGCGCCCAAGCAGCACATCGCGCTCGCCGAACTCGTCATCGAACGCGCCAAGCGGCTGGTCGAGGCGGGCGAGGACGTGGTGATCCTGCTCGACTCGCTGACCCGGCTGTGCCGGGCCCACAACAACGCGGCGGCCTCCAGCGGGCGCACCCTGAGCGGCGGGGTCGACGCGGGCGCGCTGCACGGCCCGAAGCGGCTGTTCGGCGCCGCCCGGCTGGCCGAGGAGGGCGGTTCGCTCACCATTCTCGCCAGCGCGCTCGTCGACACCGGGTCCCGCGCGGACGACTTCTTCTTCGAGGAGCTGAAGAGCACCGGCAACATGGAGCTGCGGCTCCACCGCGAACTCGCCGCCCGCCGGGTGTACCCGGCCGTCGACATCAACCGCTCCGGCACCCGCCGCGAGGAACTCCTCCTCGCCCCGCCCGAGTTGACCACGATGCACGGACTGCGCCGGGTCCTCCAGAACCGCGACGGCGAGGCGAGCCTCGAAACCCTCCTGGACCGACTGCGCACCACCCCGGACAACGCGACGTTCCTGCGCCGCATCCAGCCGACGCTGCCGGGGACGGGGACAGGGGCGGGGGCGCAGTAGGCGGAGGCGGGCGGGGCCGTCGGCTTCCGCCGCCACCGCTGCCACCACCACTGCCACCACCGGGGCAGATGGGCCCCGACCGGCCCGGCCCCGGACTATGAACGGCCCCGATCGGCCTCGTCCGGCCTCGTCCGGCCTCGCCGGATCATGAACGGCCCCGACCCGCCTCGCCGGGCCATAGGCGGCCCCGAACCCTGCCGGGCCATGAACGGCCCTTAACCCCACCGGGGCGTGAGCCGCCCCCAACCCCGCCGATACGGGAGTGGCCCGTCCCCCAAGGCCGAAGCGGCCCCGCCCCCACCACGGTCCGTGGACCCCGACCGGCCCCGCCTCCCCGACCCGACCCGACTGGCCGAACAGAACCGGTCCCGCCGAGACGGGGACGTCACTCCCCCCGTCGCCCCGACACGCCGCAGGCGTGCGGCATACGGGTGCTCGCGTGGCCCGTTCGGACCTTGCAGCGCGGTTGCCCGGCGCCCGGCTTCCTACGTTGATCGTATGACGATCGGATTCTCCTCCCGGACGGCCTCCGTGTCCTGCGTGCTCTGTGTCGCGGGCGTCCTCGCCCTCGCCCCCGCTCCCGCCGCCGTGGGCGCGGGGGCCGCGCGGCCCGGCGCGGATCCCCTCGCCCCCGGACAGAGCGCCCTGACCCCGCATCCGTCCCTGCTGTACCGCTCCGGCACGCAGGTCCGCCCGCATGCCGGGGCGCCCCGGGTCCCGGACGTCTCCGCACTGTCATGGCTGGTCGCCGACGCCCGCACCGGCGAGGTGCTCGCCGCCCACGAGGCGCACCGCAGACTGCCGCCCGCCAGCACCCTGAAGACCCTCTTCGCGCTGACCGTGCTGCCGAAGCTGCCCGGCGGCATCGAGCACGAGGTGGCCGACGACGAACTCCTCGACGTGGGGCCCGGCAGCAGTCTGGTCGGGGTCCAGGAGGGCGTCTCCTACCGGCTGGAGGATCTGTGGCGCGGGGTGTTCCTCAGCTCCGGCAACGACGCCGTGCGGGTGCTGGCCCGGCTCAACGGCGGCTGGGGGCCGACCGCCCGCCGGATGCAGGAGAAGGCGCGCAGCCTGGGCGCCAAGGACACCCACGTGGAGTCCCCCGACGGCTACGACACGGACGGCCAGGTCTCCTCGGCGTACGACCTCGCGGTGTTCGGGCGGGAGGGGCTGCGCAACGCGGACTTCGCCGGGTACTGCCGGACGGTCGAGGCGAAGTTCCCCGGGGGCGGCGGCTGGACGTTCCCGATCCGCAACACCAACCGGCTGCTCACCGGCGACGACGGGGTGGAGCCCTACGAGGGGCTGCTCGGCATCAAGAACGGCTACACCAGCAACGCCGGGTACACCCTGGTCACCGCCGCCCACCGGGACGGCCGCACCCTGGTCGTCACGGTGATGAACCCGCAGGACGGCCGTGCCTCGGCGGTCTACGAGGAGGCCCGGTCGCTGCTCGACTGGGGCTTCGACGCGGCCGGGCGGGTGAACCCGGTCGGCTCGCTGGACGCGCTGCGGTCCCGTCCGCGGTCCGATCCCGACGCGGTGCCGGTCGCCATGGCCGCCGTACCGGAGACCGGGCCGGGGTGGCCGGAGATCGTGGCCATCGCGTTCGCGGCCTGTCTGGGCGCGGGCGCGATGTCGGTGGCGCTGCGCAGGGTGGGCGTACGGGCGGACTGACCGACCGGCAGCCACAGCAGCAGACCGAGGGTGATCCAGGTGTAGAGGTTGCTGCCGAGGAAGCCGTCGAGGCCGGAGGCGTCGTCGAACCAGAGCCAGACCACGCTGGTGCACAGCAGCGCGTAGAGGGTGCCCGCGGCTCTGCGGTGTCCGGCGCGGACGAGGACGGCGAAGGCGGGCAGCAGCCACACCAGATGGTGGACCCAGGTGATCGGGCTGATCAGACAGGCCGTCAGCCCGGTCAGCGCGAACGCGGCCCGCCAGTCGCCGCCGGCCACCGCCCGGCGGGTGCGCCAGACCCAGACGCCGAGGACCAGGGCGACCGCGAGCGCCCAGGCGGGGCGGCCGGTCTCGCCGAGCCGGGCCAGCAGGCCCTGGAGGGACTGGTTGGAGACATGGTCGAGGCGGCCGACGCGGGTGGTGTCCCACAGCGCCTCGGTCCAGTAGAAGCCGGAGGCGCCGGGCACCAGCAGGGCGGCGACGCCGGTCGCCGCGGTGGCGACGAGGGTGGCGACGGCGGCGGCCCGCCAGCGCCGGGCGACCAGCAGCAGCCCGATGAAGACGGCCGGGGTCAGCTTGATCGCGGCGGCCAGCCCGATACCGATGCCCGCCCAGCGGCCACGGGTGTGCGTGAGCAGCCACAGGTCCGTCAGGACCAGCGCCAGCAGCACCACATTGACCTGGCCGAAGCTGACGGTGTCCCGCAGCGGTTCGAACAGCGCCAGGGCGCAGACGGCGAGCGCGCAGCCGTACCAGCCGTGGCGGCGCCAGGCGCGGCCGGTCAAGATACGGAGCACGACCAGCAGGGCGGCCAGGTTGAGCAGCAGGGCCAGCGCGATGGCGAGGGACAGCGGGACCAGCGCCATCGGTGCCATCACGACCGCCGCGAACGGCGGATAGGTGAAGCCGTAGACCGTGCCGGGCACCCGGTAGTCGTAGATCGTGCCGCCGTCGTGCAACCAGCTGTGCATGGTGCCGTGGTAGACCCGCAGATCGAACCAGTCGCGCAGCAGGGGCACGGTCGCGGTGAACACGGTCACCGCGGTGACGAGGACGAGGACCAGGGCGAGCCGTCCGCGTCCGGTGCGCGGGGCCCGCAGTCGTGGTTCCCCGGGCCCGGTGGCACCGCCCCCGGCGCTCACGCGGCCCGTCCCACGACCGTCGTCCGCGCGGAAGCGGACCGGACGGACTGGACGGACCGGGCGGACTGGTGGGCCTGCCACAGCACCACCGCCGCGAGCATCCCGCCGGACACCGCGAGCACCAGTTGCCCGAGATCGGCGGGGGCCCCGCTGGGCAGCACGGACAGCGCCAGGACGGCGGTGACGGCGGCCACCCGGTGCCGTACGGAGGCGCTGGGCGCGGCGGCGGCGATCAGGAACAGGCCCCACAGGGCGTACCAGGGGCGGATCGCCGGTCCGAACGCGGCGAGCGCGGCCAGGCTCAGCCCCAGCGCGTACACCGGGCGGGGGCGCAGCCGGACCCAGATCAGCAGCAGGGCGACGGCGGTGAGGACCAGGCCGAGGGCGTGCCAGGCGGGGACGGCGAGGGGGGCCAGATCGCTGCCGATCCGCTCCAGAAAGGAGGCGCTGGCCCGGCCGAGGAGGGTGGTCAGCGCCCAGTTTCCGGCCGAGACGGGGGTGTTGAGGGCGCCGATCCAGCCATAGCCGGTACCGGCGACGGCGGTCGCGGCGACGGTGGTGGCCCCGGCGGCGGCGACGGTGGTCAGCACCGCGCGGACCGGGCCGCGTCCGGCGCGGAGCTGGAGCAGGACGATCGCGGCGAGGGCGAGCGCGGCGGGTGCCTTCACCAGGGCGGCCAGTGTCACCAGCACCGCCCCGAGGACGGGCCAACGCCCCAGCGCGGCGACCAGGCCGACGCCCATCAGGCCCAGCATCAGGGCGTCGTTGTGCGCCCCGGCCACCAGGTGCAGCAGGACCAGCGGGTTCAGGGCGCCGAGCCAGAGCGCGGCGGACGGGTCGGCGCCGCTGTGCCGGGCGAGCCGGGGCAGGGCGGCGGCCATCAGGGCGACCCCGAGCAGCGCGATCAGCCGCATCCCCATGAGCCCGGCGGGCAGTTCACCCCGGGTGAGCCCGGACAGTCCCGAGGCGACGGCGAGGAACACCGGGCCGTACGGGGCGCCGGTGTGCTGCCACACCGGCGCCACCTCGTCGGCGAGCGGCCCCCCGAGCATGCTCGGGCCGTACGCGTACACATCCATCCGGGCGTCGACCATGGCGCCCTGGGCCAGATAGCTGTAGACGTCCCGGCTGAACAGCGGGGGCGCGAGCAGCAGCGGCGCCGCCCAGACGGCGAGCACCAGCAGCAGCGCGCGGGGCGCGGGCGGGCGAGGACCGCGCACCAGACGGCCGAGCAGCACCCAGGCCGCGATCAGCAGGACGACACCGAAGTAGACCCCGACGAGGCCGAGCGCGGCGTTCGCCGAGGACGGCGCGAGCAGCTCGCGCACGGGCAGGGCTCCGGCCGTCTCACCGCCCGCCGCGAGAAAGGCGGTACCGGCCAGACCGAGCGCCTGGCACCGGCGGAGATCGACGGGGAAAGCCATGGCCAACACTCGGGCAGCATGTCAACGGTACGTTTCCAGGGGGCGACCAGGGTGCTGCGGGGTGGGGGGTGGGGGGTGACGGGTTTGTGATCGCGGGGGCGGTGGGGGGTGGTGAGGTTGTGTGCCGGGTGCGGGTGGCGTGTGGCTGGTCGCGCAGTTCCTCCCCCAAAGGGGGTACCCCCAGCGCCCCTGAGGGGGGTTGCGGGGAAGTCTGTTTACGAGTCCCCTAGAAGATCGACAAGCCCGTCAAGGTGGTGAAGCGGTCCAGGGCTGTTGCTCCGGCTACCGAGTTGCCTCGTTCGTCCAGGCCGGGGCTCCAGACGCAGAGGGAGCAGCGGCCGGGGACGACCGCGATGATGCCGCCGCCGACCCCGCTCTTGGCGGGGAGGCCCACGCGGTAGGCGAAGTCCCCGGCCGCGTCGTAGGTGCCGCAGGTGAGCATGACCGCGTTGACCTGTTTGGCCTGGCTGCGGGTGAGCAGCCGGGAGCCGTCGGCGCGGATGCCGTGCCGGGCGAGGAAGGCGGTGGCGGCGGCCAGATCGGCGCAGGACGCCCGCACCGAGCACTGCCGGAAGTACTGCTCCAGCAGCAGCGGTACGGGGTTGTCGATGTTGCCGTAGGACTTCATGAAGTGGGCGAGGGCGGCGTTGCGGTCCCCGTGGTCCGCCTCGGACGCGGCGACCTCCGGATCGAAGTCCAGCCCGGTGTTGCCGCTCTCGGCGCGCAGGAATTCCCGCAGCGCCCCGGAGGCGTCCCCGGTACGGGTCTGGAGGCGGTCGGTGACGACCAGCGCGCCCGCGTTGATGAACGGGTTGCGCGGGATGCCGTCCTCGTACTCCAGCTGGACCAGGGAGTTGAAGGGGTTGCCGGACGGCTCGCGGCCGACGTGCTCCCAGAGTTCGTCGCCCTCCCGGGCCAGGTCGAGGGCCAGGGTGAACACCTTGGTGACGGACTGGGTGGAGAACGGCTGGCGCCAGTCCCCCACCCCGTAGACCGTGCCGTCGAGTTCGGCGACCGCCATCCCGAAGCGGCGCGGGTCGCAGGCGGCGAGTGCCGGGATGTAGTCGGCGGGGCGGCCCCGGCCGGGGGTGTGGGCGATCTCCTCGGCGATGCGTTCCAGGACCGGCTGGTAGGTGAGCGAGGACGGGGCTGGCTGCATGATCACCAGTGTGCCCCGGGTGGGGGCTAGGCGGGGGTCGGGCCGGTCAGGGGGTCCAGGGCCCGGACCGGGCGGATGTGTCCCACCGGGTGTCCGCCGCCCAGCAGGGGGGCTTCCGCGAACGCGGTGAGGAGGGACGGGTCGACGCCCGCGCGGATCAGCGCGGCTGCGGTGACCGGGCCCCGGGCGCGGCCGGCGCCGTCGGAGATCTTCACGGCGACGGTCCGGCCGTCGGGCAGGGCGGCGACCTGGACGCCCTCGTAGCCGTCCTTGGCGAGCAGTCCGGGTACGGCCGTCATCAGCGCGGCCGGTTCGCGGCCGGAGCCGGAGGCCATCTCGGGGTGGGTGCGCAGGGCGTCGGCCAGCCGTGCCTCGGGGGTGCCGGGTGCCGCCGTGGCGATCCGGGCGGTGGCGCGGGCCAGTCCGTGCAGGGAGATCGCGAAGAGCGGGGCGCCGCAGCCGTCCACGCTGACCCGGGCGACGCGCTGGCCGGTGAGGTCCTCGACGGTGGCGGCGATGGCCCGCTGGAGGGGGTGGGCGGGGTCGAGGTAGTCGTCCAGGGTCCAGCCGTTGAGGTGGGTGGTGTGCAGCATGGCGGCGTGCTTGCCGGAGCAGTTCTGGGCGAGTCGGGAGGGCGGGCGGCCCTCGCGTATCCAGGTGTCCCGGACGGCCGGGTCGAGCGGCAGGTCGGGGACGTTGCGCAGGGCGTCCTCGGTGAGTCCGGCCAGCTCCAGGATGCGGCGGCTGCCGGTGAGATGGCGTTCCTCGCCGGAGTGGCTGGCGGCGGCCAGTGAGAGCAGCGGGCCCTGGAGCGGCAGTCCGGCCCGGATCATGGCGACGGCCTGGACAGGCTTCACCGCCGAGCGCGGGTAGAAGGCGGCCTCGATGTCACCGAGCTGGAAGTCGACCCGGCCGTCCGGACCGAGCACGACGACCGAGCCGTAGTGGATGCCCTCCACGACCCCGCCGCGCACGAGCTGGGCGACGGGGGCGTGCAGGGGCTCGCGGATCGCGGGGGCGGGGGTGGGGACGATGGGGGTGGGATGCATGCCTGCCTGGGTTTCGTGGGGCGGGGGTGGTGGTGTTGCCGGGGGAAAGGTTTCTGCACACGGGCCCTGGGAGCGGGGGCTCATCGGAGCGTGCTTGGGGGGTCGGGGGCGGCGGGCGCCCTCGCCACGATCGCGCTCAGGCTGCTGCTCACCCGGTCCAGATGATGCGCCATCGCCTCGCTCGCGTCCGGCGCGGACCCTCTGATCAGGGCTTCGACGATCGTACGGTGCTCGCGGTCGGACTGCTCGCGGCGTCCGCCCAACTCGTTGAGGAACGCCGACTGGCGGGCCAGGGCGTCGCGGATCTCCTCGATGACCCGGCGGAAGACCGGGTTCTGGGCGGACTCGGCGACGGCGAGATGGAACAGGGTGTCCATGGCGACCCAGGCGAGGGTGTCGGTCTCCCGCTCCATCCGGTCCAGGAGGCGGGCCAGCTGGTCCAGGTTCTCGGGGGTGCGGCGGACCGCCGCGTATCCGGCGACCGGGATCTCTATGTGCCGCCGTACCTCCAGCAGATCGCCGGCCGCGTAGTCCCCGAAGGTGGGGTCCTCCACGCGGTGGGCGACCACGAAGGTGCCACTACCGGTCCTGGCCACGGTCAGCCCGAGGGTCTGGAGGGCGCGCAGTGCCTCGCGGAGCACCGGCCGGGAGACCTCCAGGGTGCGGCACAGCTCCGCCTCGGAGGGGAGCTTGTCCCCGATGGCGTACTCGCCGCGCTCGATGGCGGCGCGGAGGTGGCCGAGCACGGCCTCCATCGCGCTGACGCGCCGGGGGGCTCCGCCCGGTCCACCTGTCTGGCTGTCTGACAGGTTCACGCTTGGCATCGTGCGGTTTGGGGGGTGCGTGTGTCAAGGCGGGGGGTGGTTGGGGCGTCGGGGGGGGCGTCGCCGCTGGGCGGGCGGGGCGTCGCGTGGTGGGCGGGCCGGGCGGAGCGGCGGGGGGCGTCAAGGGGCCCCGGGGGCGGTGGCGAGATGGGCGGGCCGTTGCGAGGCGAGCGGGGCGTCGGGGGGGCGCCGGGCGGTGGCGAGGTGGGCGGGGCATGGCAGGGCAGGCGGGGCGTCACCAGGCGGGCGGGGCATCCTCCCGCCGGACAGGGGGGTTACCACCACCCCCCTTCGGGGGCAAGCGCCATTCCGCCGGGTGAACGGCGTTCGGATACTGGAGCACATGGCCAATCCCATGGTGCTCACGGGGATTCCGTCCGCGCGCGAACGACAGAATGCGGACGCCCCCCAGCCGACCGAAACAGAATCCCGGCAGACCGGCAGCGATTTCGCCGAGCTGTCCCGCCGCATAAACGAGGCGGGTCTGCTGCGCCGCCGTCCGCTGTATTACACGGTCCGTTTCGGACTGGTCGGGCTGGCCCTCACGGGAGGAGTGGCCGCGTTCGTCGCACTTGGGACGAGCTGGGCGCAGCTGATCGTGGCCGTCGCGCTGGCCGGGGTCTTCGGCCAGCTAGGGCTGGCCGCGCACGACCTGGCCCACCGGCAGGTGTTCAGCCGCCGCCGGTCCAGTGAGATCGGTGGGCTGCTGGTGGCGAATCTGCTGCTGGGCATGAGCTACGGGTGGTGGATGAACAAGCACACCCGGCATCACGCCCACCCCAACCATGAGGGCAAGGATCCGGATGTCTCCCCCGACATTCTGGTCTGGTCGCAGCGGCAGGCACGCAAGGCACGCGGAATTCCGGCGTTCGTCGGAAAGCATCAGGCGGTTCTTTTCTTTCCGCTGCTGACGCTCGAAGGGCTCAATCTCAGTTTCAGCAGTTTCAAGGCGCTGCGCAGTCCCGTGCTGAAACGGCCGGTGCTGGAGGGAACCCTCCTCGTCCTGCATTTCGTCCTGTATTTCGGCGGTCTCTTCCTGGTCCTCTCGCCGCTCCAGGCGCTCGCCTTCATCGCGGTGCACCAGGGGCTGTTCGGGCTCTACCTCGGGTCGGTCTTCGCGCCCAACCACAAGGGCATGCCGATGATCGAGGAGGGCACCCGGCTGGACTTCCTGCGCCGCCAGGTGCTGACCTCGCGCAATGTCCGGGGCGGTGCGGTGATCGACGCGTACATGGGCGGGCTCAACTACCAGATCGAGCACCATCTCTTCCCCAGCATGCCGACCCCGGCGCTCGGCCGGGCCCAGCTCATCACCGAGCGGTACTGCGCCGAGCTGGGCATCCCGTACCACCAGACCGGGCTGCTCGCCTCGCACCGGGCCGCGCTGCGGCACCTCAGGAGCGTCGGGGAGCCGCTGCGCGACGCGGACTGAGCCCGCCGCCCCCGTCTCGTACGGGCCGTCATCCCTCAAGTACACCGGCCCCGAGCAGGCCGAACAGCAGCACCCCCACCGCGACCCGGTAGATCACGAAGGCGTTGAAGGAGTGCCCGGACACGAACTTCAGCAGCCAGGCGATGGACGCGTACGCCACCACGAAGGACACCGCCGTCCCCGCGACCAGCGGGGCGGCGCCCGCACCGGTGCCGAGCGCGTCCTTCAGCTCGTAGATCCCGGCGCCGGTCAGGGCGGGGATGCCGAGGAAGAAGGAGAGCCGGGTGGCCGCCACCCGGTCCAGGTCGAGCAGCAGGGCGGTGGACATGGTGGCACCGGAGCGGGAGAAGCCGGGGAAGAGCAGGGCGAGGATCTGGGAGCCGCCGACCAGCATCGCGTCCGAGAGCGAGGTGTCGTCCTCCCCGCGCTTGTGCCGGCCCAGCCGGTCGGCCGCGAACATCACCCCACTGCCCGCGATCAGCGACCCGGCGACCACCCACAGGGAGGCCAGCGGCCCCTGGATCAGCGGCTTCGCCGCCAGCCCCACCACGACGACCGGGACCGTCGCGAAGATCACCCACCAGGCGAACTTGTAGTCGTGCCGGTAGCGCTGCTCGGGGTCGGCGATCCCGCGCACCCAGGCCCTGAGGATCCGGGCGATGTCCTTGGCGAAGTAGACGAGAACGGCCGCGATGGCGCCGACCTGGATGACGGCGGAGAAGCCCACCACCGCGTGATCGTCCACGGGGATGCCCATCAGCCCCTCCACGATCTTCAGATGGCCGGTGGAGGAGACGGGCAGGAACTCGGTCACCCCCTCGACGGCTCCGAGAATGACGGCCTGACCGATGCTGATGGCGCTCATGTGATCCAGTTCTGGTGCGTGCGGTACGGCTTCACGGGCGCGGGGCCCCTCCGGCGCGGCGCACGGCTGCTGCTGCTTGCTGCTTGCTGCTTGCTGCTGCTATTGCGGCGGCCGGTGCCTCGCCGTGAGCGGGGCGCGTGTGCGGTGGATCACTCCTACTACACGCGGGCGTGAATCCCCGCTTACCCGCCTCCCGGCGTGTACGCCCCGGCGGGAGGGTTCCACGCCCGTGCCGAGGGCATCCCCCCTGGCCCCGGCACCGGCCGACGGCCTGTTCCGTTCACAACGACCTCTTACCGATGACCAGGGGCGAGCGGGGAGCGCCCGGCTACCACCCCTTCTCGAAGAACCTCGCCACCTCGGCGATCCGGAACTCGTCCCGCCGGTAACAGGTGCGCCGACGCACCCGCTTGACGCGCAGCATGCCGAGGTCGGCGAGCAGCTTGAGATGGGTGTCGGCGACCGCGCGGCGTACCCCGAGCTTGGCGGCGACGGCCTCCGCCGGGACTCCGTCCTCGAACAGATCGATGCGGCGCTGCGGCGGGAAGTGGGTCTGCGGGTCCTTGAGCCACTCCAGAATGACCAGGCGCAGATCGCCGCCAGGAGTCCTGAGCATCACGTCCTCCAGGGTCCGGGCCGTTCATACGGCGTTTTTCCACTGTGGCGGGCGGCGGACCGCCGCGTCCGGTACTCGGCGACGCTTGACCGGTACGGATCGGCACGATGGCTCAGGTGAGCGGCACGGCCCCCTCCGGGCGGGCCGGCGGCCCCGGGTCAAGGCGCGGTCGTCCGAGTCAGGGCGTGGTCGCCGTCGCAGTCGCAGTCGCCGTCGCCGTCGCCGTCGCCGGGAACATCGGTACGGCTCTGAGTCAGGGCGTGGGTGAGGTCCGGCGTGTCCGAGTCGATGACGACGGTGTCCCAGTCCTGGCCGACGAGCACGATCCGTCCGCCGGGCGCCCGCACCCGGCGGACGGTGGCGGAGGGGGACGGGGACGGGGCGAGAGTCCGGGCGGAGCCCATCCGGTCAGGATTCGAGAAGCCGTGGCCCCGGCCCGCGTCCTAGCGTGGAACCACCGGCGCACGGACCACGGCGCCGGTGAACCACCAGCCCGAAGGAGCCCTCCATGACCAGCGGCAACGACAACCCGACCAGCCCGACCAGCCCGGCCACCCCGACCAGCGGGCCGGAGACGATCATCTACCCCGTCAAGGACCTGGACCGGGCCAAGGCGCTGTTCCGCACCGCGCTCGGTACCGAGCCGTACATCGACGAGCCGTACTACGTGGCCTTCAAGGGCGGTGCGCAGGACGTGGGGCTGGACCCCAACGGGCATGCGCAGGGCCTGACCGGGCCCGCCCCTTACTGGAAGGTCACCGACATCGAGGAGCGGTTCGCGGCGCTGCTCGCAGCCGGGGCCGAGGAGGTGCAGGGCGTCCGGGACGTGGGCAACGGGCGGCTGATCGCGGCGGCGCGGGACGCCGACGGGAACGTCCTCGGACTGCTCCAGGACCCGGCCGGGTGACCGGCGGAACCACCGCCACCGCACCTGACGAACAGTGCTAGTTGCACACTCAACGATCGACCGTTTCGGTGTTACCGTGCCCTTATGGGAACGCACACGATCGAGGCGGGGTTGGAAGCGCGCTGGCGGGACATCCTGGCGGTGCACGCGCGCACGATGTGTGAGATCGACCGGGTGCTGCACCCCCATGGGCTCGGGGCGAGCGACTTCGAGGTGCTGGACATTCTCGTCGCCGAGGCTCCCGAGACCGGTGCCCAGTGCCGGGTGCAGAACCTCGC
Organism: Streptomyces sp. NPDC004610; assembly: GCF_040609715.1. Taxonomy (NCBI): domain Bacteria; kingdom Bacillati; phylum Actinomycetota; class Actinomycetes; order Kitasatosporales; family Streptomycetaceae; genus Streptomyces; species Streptomyces sp. NPDC004610. The sequence goes on from NZ_JBEXLA010000030.1 coordinate 123,328, forward strand.
GGGGCGGGTCCATCTGAGCCAGAGCGCGCTGTCCCGGCTGATCGGCCGACTGGAGAAGGACGGTCTGCTGACCCGCTCGATGTGCACCGAGGACCGGCGCGGTGTCTGGGTCGCCCTGACCGACAAGGGCCGCGCCCTGCACACGGAGGTACGGCCCCTGCAACGGGCCGCGCTGGGACGGATGCTGGGCGGCGGCTGAGACTCCGTCATCCCCGTCATCTCTGCCACCGACCGACGCAGACCGACACCGGGCGACGCCGACCAACACCGGGCGTTCATTGATGACTGAGATGACACTTATAAGTGTCATCTCAGATAAGAGCGCTACGCTGAGCGCGTGCCTCAGGACTCGCATGTGCTCTTCGCCGACCACGTCGGCCGCTTCTACGCCCGCCGGTACGGGTTTCCGCCGATGGCCGGGCGGCTGCTGGGCTATCTCTTCGTCTGCGATCCACCGCAGCAGACCATCGACGAGCTGAGCGAGGCCCTGCTCGCCAGCCGCAGCGCGGTCACGGGCGCGGTGAAACTGCTGGAGAGCCAGGGGACGGCGCGGCGGACCCGGGCCGCCGGGGAGCGGGTGGACCGGGTGGATCTGGACCCGGGGAGCCGGCAGCCGCAGAACTTCGACTCCGGGCTCCACGCGGAGCACGCGGCGCTGTTCCGGGAGGGTCTGGCGCTGCTCGCCGACGCGTCGCCGGAGCGCCGGGCGCCGCTGGAGGAGATGATCGCGCTGGCCGATTTCCTCGCCGAGCGGCTGCCGCGGCTGATGGACGAATGGCACGCCCACCGGGACGGACTCCGGGCGACGGGCCGCCTTCCGGCACCACCGGGCCCGTCCCCGTCCCCCTCCACCTGACACCTGACCACCGGCTCACCCCTGATCAACTGACCACCGGCTCACCCCTGACCGTTGGCCGCGTCACCCCACCCCCCTCGGCACCGAAAGGCAGACCCCCATGACCGATCACCACCACCCCCCGCTCCCCGAACCGACCGACCTCCCGCCCACCAGCGCCGAATCGTCCGACGAGATGGACGAGTTGATCGAGCGTGCCGCCGAGAACGCGGATCTGCCCGCGCTGCGCCGCCTGGCCGCCACGGGCAACCCCACCGCGATCGACCAGCTCGTGGAGACCGCGACCGAGCTGGACGACCGGGACGAGTTGCGCCGCCTCGCCGACCGGGGCAACACCGACGCCGCCGAGATCCTCGCGGAGCTGTCCGGGAACCAGGCATAGGCGAGCGGGCCTCAGAGGACGAACTCGGTGCCGTCCGGGACGACTTCTATGCCCGACTCGGCCAGCCGTGCCCGTGCCGCCGAGGCGGGGTCGAGGAGCGGGTCGGGGTCCTCCAGCCGGGTGAGGATGCGCCGGGGTTCGCGCCAGGCCGAGGACTCCAGGGGCTCGTTGGGGCAGTGCGCCGCGTCCAGTACCGCGCCGTCGGCATCCGCCACCAGTTCCTCCAGCTCCTCGTTCCAGGAGTGCAGCCGGGGAGCGTAGAACAGCACGCCCCCGGTGGAGAGGTCCTCGATCCGGTACGCGGTGGCCCAGTGGTCGCCGCCGGAGCGGGCCGGGAGATAGCCGGGCGGCCCCGCGGCGACCGGATGGGCGGTGACCACCAGTCCCCCGGAGAGCACGAACCCCTCCTGCGGCGTGCTGTCCCGCCACTCCCAGGCCGCGTACCGGGCGAGGGCGGCGCGGGCCGGGGTGAGGGCGGTGAGGATGGACGGGGCGGCGTACACCTTCAGTCCCGGGGCCGTGCGCAGGACGCCGAGACCGGCGAGATGGTCGGGTTCGGCGTCGGTGAGCAGCACGCCCCGCAGCGGGCTCGGCCGGGGGCCGGGCCACAGCGCGCCGGCACCGGCGAGCTGGGCGCGCAGATCGGGCGAGGTGTTCAGGAGCCACCAGTCGCGGGAATTGCCGGTGACGGCCGCGCACTCCACGGTGCGGGCCGGGAGTTTCCCGTCACGGGCGGCGGCGCACAGCGCGCAGGCGCAGTTCCAGCGTGGAAAGCCACCGGTGGCGGCGGTGCCCAGCAGCACGACCCTCAAGACAACCCCCGACCCTCTTCGCTCTGTTCTCTTGTCGCCTCGCGGCGCCCGCTGAAGTCTGTCGGCATCCGTCGCATCCGTCACATCCGTCGGTGCCTGAGGCATCTCCGGGCGCCCTGTGCCGGTACTCCCCCGCGCGGCCGGTGAGGCCCTCCGGTGGGGTCTTCCCACGGGGGGCCGTCCGGCCACCCGGCAGGGGGGCAGATTTCCGGCCGACCTCGCTCCGCCCCCGGCATATCGCCCGACGCACAGGATGGACGCGTGAAACCATCCGCCCGGCATGCGCGGGAACGAGCGGAGCGGAGGGTGACCGTGACGCGTTCTGGTCATCGGCGGTGGCATCGCGGGGTCCGCGTCGGCACTCGCGCTGCGGACGGCGGGTTCGAGGCCGAGGTGTACGAGGCTCACCCGGACACCGCCGAGGGCATGGGCGCCGCCCTTCTGCCCCTGGCCAGCAACGGGATGCGGGCGTCGGCCGGGTTCGACGCGACGGCCGCCGTCACCACGCTCGGCTCTGCGCCGGCCTCGATCCGGCCGCTGGACGCGTCGGGCGCCGAGGCGGCGCACGCCCCGATGGACGAGGCAGCCGTACCGGAGCCGAACCTCCGCCGTCTGCGGCGCGGTGACCTGAACGCGGCGGTCCGGGGAGAGGCGGTCCGGCGGGGCGTCCCCGTGACTCGACCGTGTGGCCGCTGATCGCGCCCGAGGTCCGGCCGCGGTACACGGGCCGGCGGGTGTTCCTCCGCGGGCCGATGACGAGCCCGGGACGGACATCGTCGCGGCGCCCGGGACGCGGCTCATGGTCACCCGCGCCAGGGAACTGCCGCGCGGCGCGGCTCACCCGTGCCAGAGAACTGCCACCCGGCACGGCTCACCCTTGCCGCGCCCGGGACGCGGCTCATGGTCACCCGCGCCAGGGGACTGCCGCGCGGCGCGGCTCACCCATGCCAGGAAACTGCCGCCCGGCACGGCTCACCCCTGCCAGGGAACTCCCGCCCGGCGCGGCCCGGCGAGGACGGGCCGTGCCGAGCTGCCGCCGCCGGGAGTCCGACCTCACGGCGTAGCCCCGCGGGCGCCTCAGTCGCTGTGGACCGTCACCTCGTGCAGGGAGTACCCCCATTCGGTGGCGCGGTCCTGGAACTGGAGGCGGACGTACCGGGCGGGCTGGGCGTCGAAGCGGGCGGTGTCGAGGCCGCCGTTCCCGGCGGTGGTGGACCAGGCCGTGGTCCACCGCTGTCCGTCGGTGGAGAGTTCGACGCGGTACGCGCTCCCGTAGGCCCGCTCCCAGTCGAGGGTGATCCGGCCGACGCGGTGGGTGGCGCCGAGGTCGAGGCGCAGCCACTGGTCGTCGCTCCAGTCGCTGGCCCAGCGGGTGTTCGGGTTGCCGTCGACGGCCCGGCCGGGGGCGTAACTGGTGAACGGGTTCCACTCGGCGGAGCTGGCGGTCGCCGCCGCGCCCCGGGCGAGATCGGCGCCGGACTCATGGGACTCGGTGCCGCCCCAGGTGTCGAGATAGCTCTCGGCGCCGCGGAAGAGGTCGTCCACCACGTCCTGGCCGCCGGTGAGCCGGATGTCCTCGATCCAGTCGGGGACGAGCCCGTAGTGGGCGGCGCCGTCGGTGTTGAGGTCCCAGGTGCGCTGCCCGGTGGTCTGCCGGTCGATGACCGAGCCGCCGTCGACACTGGTGAAGGGGTACCGGACGGGGTTGGGGGTGTCGGCGCCGCGCGGGGCGGGCCAGCCGCCGACGCCGTTCATGTCGGTGCCGTAGCCATAGCCGACGCCGTACTGCTCGCGCAGGGCGTCGGTGCGTTCGGCCTCGGCGCTGAACGCCTGTGAGCCGTGCATGTACTGGGCGATGAACCCGCCGAGGCCGTAGACCCGTTCGGTCCAGTTCAGGTCCATCCAGCTGTGCGAGGAGAGGACGCCCGGGTAGGACTCGGCCTCGAAGAGGTCGAGGACCCGGCCGGTGGCCTTGACGCTCATATGGTCGACTTCGAGCATCATCTTGCGGTCCATCATCCCGCGTACGGCGTATTCGCCCAGGTCGGTGAGGCCGCGGACGTTGCACTGGGCGTTCTGGTCGTAGGCCGGGACCTCGACGCCCGCCGGGAGTTCGTCCTCGGCGCCGGGGGCGGCGGTCAGGCCGATGGGGTTGTCGTGCTGGGCGCCCGCGCACTTCTCGGTGCGCCAGAAGGTGCCGGTGGACAGGAACTGGCCGACGTTGATGGCGGTGCCGAGAGCGCCCTCGTCGAAGCGGACACCGCACAGCGCGTTGTCGAACTTGTGGCACAGGAACATGCTGCGCACCCCGAGCCCGTACAGCTCGTCCAGCCCCTTGTCGATGTCCTCCTTGCTGCACTGCGGTACGTCGAGGATCATCTTGCAGCCGAACGGCTCGGAGGTCTCCACCCCGAGGATGACGGCGAGTCTGCCCTGCGCGATCACCTGGCGGGCCTGGGCGCTGTCGGTGACGATCCGGAACCAGCCCTTGCCGGGGCCGCCGTACATCTCGTCCACGTAGTCCTGGAGGTCGTAGGTCAGCTTGGCCTGGAGGCGGATGGAGGTCATCTCGTCGCAGGAGCGGTCCTTGAAGAAGTAGACCGAGCAGATCACCCCGTTGGTGACCAGGTCGTTGACCATGACCCGCTGGCCGCCGCGCCAGGCGCGTTCGACCCAGGCGTAGTAGTTCTGCTGGTGGGTGAGGGAGTCGTACGCGGGCCAGTCCGCGAAGGTGGGCCAGCCGTCCGGGTCGTGCTTGCCGTCGCCGCCCTTGGTGATGAAGTCGAAGAGGGCGAGGGAGCCGTCGGGGTAGTGCTCGGGGCAGTCCTTGAGGGCATCGTCGATCCCGGCCTCGGAGAAGGGCTTGCCGCAGATCAGCCGGCCGCCGAACGCCTCGTTGGACATCAGGTGGTTGTGCGCGTCCACGAAGCCGCGGACCTCGCCGTCGGCGGTGGTGCCGGTGAAGGGCGCCCCGGTGACATTGATCGCGGAGTCGGGGGCGGGGCGGTTGGCGGGGTTCCACCAGTCGTCTCCGGCCGCGGAACTGGGCGTGGGGCCCAGCGCGAAGGCCAGCACGAAGAGGAGCAGCGGGACAAGCGTCAGCTTGGTGCGGCGCCGGTCGGGGTGGGGGCGGCGGGCCACGGGCACGGGTCACATCCCTCGGTCAGCGGGACGGCACGGTCGACGCGCCCGGCGGCGCGGGCGCGTTGCCCTCCCCCGAAGCGGGGTTGTCATGACCGGCGCAAGGTGTGGCACGAGGATCGCTACTGGCGGGTCACGAGTCAAGAGGCGGTACGGAGGAACCTACTCGGCGGTACGGAGGGGTGGGTCCAGGGGTGGGTGCGGGGACTGGTCCAGGGGTGAGTTCGGGGGTGGGTTCGGGGGTGTGTCCGTCTCCGGGTCCGCGTCCACCCGTGCCGACGCCAGGTCCGCGAGGAGGGCGGTCACCGTCTCCTCTGGGGTCAGCTTCGTTGTGTCCAGCCAGCGGCCCAGTCTCGGGGTCCGGGCGCGCAGGACGTCGTCCAGGGCATCGACGGTCCAGGGACCGTAGCCCGTCTTGGCTCGGGCGGACTCCCTGGCCCGGACGGTCCCGATGTCGGGCGCCAGGACGACGACGTACAGCGGGCGGGTCCCCACCAGGGTGATGAAGTGGGCGAGGTCGTCGCCCAGGACGATGTCCTGCACCACCGCCGTCCATCCGGCCCGCGCGTACTCGTCGGCCACCAGCGCGGAGATCCGGTGGCGCAGCCGCAACTGGGCGCGGGCCTCCGCGGTTTCCTCGGGGAGCAGTTCCTCCCGGCCGGAGACGATCATCCGGCGGAACACATCACCGCGCACATGGGCGGCCCGGGGCAACCGGCGGGCGAGGAGTTCGGCGACGGTGGACTTGCCCGAGGCCATGACGCCGGTGATCAGGATGACGGCGGGGGTGGGGGTGGAGGTGGGGGTGGTGGGGTCCGGGGTGGTGGTCATGGGGGCGATTGTCTTGTGCTCCGGGGGCATGGGGAAACGAGATACGGGGGGGCGCGGGCCGCAGGGAGGTCCCGTGTCTGCGGTTCCGGCAGTTGGAGTACTTCGTGGTGGTCGCCCGGGAGCGGCACTTCGCACGGGCGCCACCGAGGCCCGGCAGCGGCATCTCTTCGACCTCTTTGACCTCTTCGACCTCGTCGACGACATCGAGAAGTGGTTCGCCGACAAGGACGAGTGCGAGGCCGCGTACTCGTCGGCGCGGACAGCCGCCTTCCACGAGTCGCGGGGCGTCGCCCGACCGTCCGCCCCCGGCGGGGCCGGTGCTGTCCGGGTCAGGGGCGGCGGCGGAGCTGGCGCAGGATCGTGGGGTCGGTGATGGCGGTGTCGGCGGCCAGCAGGAACGCCTTGCTGAGGATCAGGGAGAGACGCTCGTCCTCGAAGGGCAGGAAGAGGGTGCCGGGCGGTCTTCCGGTGCCGGGGACGATGCAGAGATAGGTGTCGTCGGGCTCCATGAGGATGTTGGCGGAGCCCAGATGGATGCGGTAGGTGCGCAGATCGCCGCGGACGGTCAGGAAGCGGCCGTCGAGGGTGCAGCGGTCGGCGATCCGCAGCCGGGGCAGGATCCGGGCCAGCGCCTCGCGGCGCATCTCGGCGGTGGCGGTCAGCTCACCGAAACCGGCCGCGCGCCGGTAGGCGGTGTGGCGGTCCTCGCCCCGGTCGGTCCAGTCGGGGTCGGCGGCGATGGAGGTGACCGCGATGAAGAGATCGACGTCCCGCATGGCCTCGCTGAAGACCAGCGGGGGCACCTCGGCGAGCGGCACCGGCCGCCAGGTGCGGCCGTCGCGGCGCTCGAAGCGGACCTGGTCGGTGGTGGCGTGGACGGGCGCGTGGCCCTGGCCGTCGTCGTCGGCGGCGGTTTCGTGGTGCAGGCCCGCCCGCCAGCGGCCGTCGGCGGACTCGCCCCAGGCCGGCCCTTCGCCACCGCCGTCCCAGCGGCCCAGGAAGTTCGCCCGCCAGCCCCGCTCTTTGAACAGGGCGTAGAGCCGCCGGTAGTGCACGATGTGCGCGGCGAACCGGTTGGAGTAGGTGCCCGTGATCCGCTCGGCCGGGGTGAGCGGATAGATCTCCCGGTACGCCTGCTTGAAGGGCTGCCGCAGCCGCTCGGCGACCAGCCGCTCCCGCCAGGCCCCGATGTCGTCCGCCGTGGCCCGCACCGGATGCCACAGCCGGACGGCGAGGGGCCGCCGTCCGTCCGGGTCGGGCTCGGCCAGGGGCGCCACCGCGTGCCAGACGCCGTCCGGGTCGCGGAACTCCCGGATCAGGCCCCGCACGACGGTCCCGGTGACCGGATGGTCCCGGTAGTAGCGGCACCAGTCGTCGTAGGCCCACTCCCGGCCGGACGACAGCAGCGCCTCGATCCTGGCCCGCTCCCCCGACAGGGTGCCGCGCACCTCCTTCGCCAGGTCCTTCAGCTCCTTGAGCTGCTCCGGGCAGCCGTCCTTGAGCGCGGCCGGGGCCGTGCGGGAGGTGCCGCCGCCGGGCCGGGTGAAGGTGAGCCGGACGGTGGCCGCGTCCTCGATCAGCAGCCGGACCCGGTGTCCGCCCAGCGTCCGCTCCAGGGAGCCGTCCGGTCCGAGTCCGTGGTCGGGGACGCCCCGCTCGATCAGCTGCTCAGCGGTGAGGCCCTGTTTCCCGGCGGCGGTGAGCAGCCCGGCGTCGATCCGCTTGCGCAGGCCCCGGTGCCTGATCCGGTGCTGGAGCCGCCGCAGGGTGTCCAGGGCGGTGGTGTCCCCGATGTCACCGAGGGCGTTGATGGCCGCTGCGGCGAGGCCGGGGTCCTGGCTCACTCCGCCGCCCACGCCGGTCCGCAGGGCGAGCGCGCCCAGGTGCCGGACGGCCGCCGGACCGCCGGTGCAGGCCGCCGCCCAGATGACACCGCGGGCCAGGTCGGCGCCGTTCTCCTCGACCAGTACGTGGTGGTGCCGGGCGGCGGCGGCCGGGTCCGCGCCGGTGCAACTGCCGCCCACGCACACCGGGTCGCCCTCGGCCAGTGCCCCGAGCACCTCCCCGAGCGGTTCGCGGGCCCCGGCCGCGTCGACCAGCCCGGCGCAGGTCCGGCGCCAACGCTGGGTGGGGCGGGCGCCCGGCGGGTCCGCCAGGTGCCTGAGCAGCCGGGCGAACTCCGGCGACGGCTCCTTGCGCGCCCGGATGTCCAGCGCGGTGGCCCAGGGGGCGCCGGGAGGGATCAGTCCGTCGGCGACGAGGGTCTCGTCCACCTCGGCGATCAGCTCGCGCAGCCGGTGGGCGGGGGAGTCCGGTTCGCGCGCGGCGCCGGTCTCCATGGCCCGCGCGTGGGCGTGCCGCAGCCGGGGCAGGACCGCGCGGCGCCCGTCGGCGTCGAGCAGGTCGGCCGCGTTCATGGCGTGGTGCAGGGTGTCGGAGAGCAGCGGGAGCGTCTCGTGCTCCCCGGCGCGCAGCAGCAGGACGGCGACCTCGTCCGGGGTCCAGCCGCGCACCCGCTCGACCAGGGGCCGGATCTCGTCGCGGTAGTCCCACAGGATGTCGTCCCAGCGGGCGGCCAGCATGAGGGTGATGACGGCGGCCCTGCCGTCCTCGTCCCCGCAGGCCGCGAGCCGTCCGTCGATCCGGGCCCGTATCGCGGCCCCCGCGCCGCCGCCCTGCCCGTGCCCCGGCCCCAGCAGGGCGCGGTACTCGGCCCGTTGCCGCGCCAGCAGGTCGACCAGCCACCGGCTCCGGTCGAGCGCGGCGAGGCGCACCCCGTCGAGCGGGTCGTTCCTGCGGGATGCGGCCACCAGGCTGTCGTAGAGCATGGGGAGATAGTGGCAGGGGCGACTGACAATACGGTCCGACCTGGGGTTTCGCCCCGGGCAGGAGGTGGGGTGGGGTCCGTCAACTCGGGCCGGGTGGCGGATCCGTGGGGGCGTGGTCGGCGGGACCCTTGGGGGCGTGGTCGGCGGGATCCCCGGGGGCCGGGTCGTCGTCGTCCCCGCCGAGCAGGGCGCCCGCGACACCCCGGCGGGGCGGTCCCATCCGCAGGCCGAAGTCGGGGCACGGCAGGGGGTCCGCCGGGTCCGGGTGGGTGCGCAGGCCGTCGAGGAGGAGGCGGAGATAGCGGCGCCACAGGTCCGGCTGGCCGGTGCGGTCGGTCACGGCGGCCAGCATCTGCTGGACCAGCATCAGATCCCAGGGCTCGGCGTCGGGCCGCAGCACACCCTGCGCCTTGGCGCGTTCGACCATCAGATCGATCTGATGCCGGATCCGCTCCTGGAACTCGCGCTCCCGGGGCATCGCGTCCCCGGTGCCGAACAGCACCTCGCGCACCCCCCGGTCGAAGGCCTGGAGCTCCGCGACGCGTTCCATCTGCGACGCCAGTCCGCGCCAGGCGTCGGAGTCCTCGGAGCCCTCGCGGGTGGCCTCCTCGATCCGGGCGAGCATGTCGTCGAAGAGGGCGTCGATCAGGGCCTGCTTGTTGCGGAAGTGCCGGTAGGCCGTGCCCACGCCGAGGCCCGCCCGGTGGGCGACATCGTCCAGGGTGGCGCGCAGTCCGTGCTCCTGGAACACCGCGCGGGCGGCGACGAGCAGCTTGCGGCGGTTCGCCTCGGCGTCACGCCGCTTCTTTGGGGCGTCCGGCGGGGTCATCGGCGGATTCCTCTGCTCGACGTCGTGGGTCCGACGTGCCAACTGGCTCGTTCCCCGCACAGCCTACCTCAAATGGAGACACTATCTCCGGTTTGCCGCAACCCCGCCACGCGGGAGAGAGAAGGGAGAGAAATGAAAATCCTCGTGCCGTGACACGGCAGTGTGTGCCGTGAGAAGGTACGAGTGCGGGGGCGGGACCGAGGGAGTCGACGAGGATGCAGAACGTTCTCAACGCGTTGCGGGTGCTGGAGGAGGTCGCGACGCGGCAGCCGATCGGGGTCGGTGAGCTGTCCCGCGTCCTGGGCATGCCCAAGAGCACCGTCCAGCGGGCGCTGCGGACGCTGCACGAGGCGGGCTGGATCCGCCCGGCCGGGGGCGAGCTGACCCGCTGGGCGGTCACCACCAAGGCCCTGGACGTGGGCCGCCACGCCAGCGGCGACCTCGGTCTGCGGGACGCGGCCGTCCCGGTGATGGAGGAGCTGCGCCGCCGCACCGAGGAGACCATCCATCTCACGGTCCTGGAGGGCGACCGGATGGTCCTGATCGAGCGCCTGGAGACCGCCAAGCCGGTGCGCACCAATATGTCCCTGGGCCACGCGCTGCCGATGCACGCCTCCGCCAACGGCAAGGCGGTACTGGCGAGCAGTGCCCCGGAGGCGGTCGGCGCGCTGCTCGCCGAGGGCCTCCCCCGCTTCACCGACACCACCATCACCGACCTCGACGGGCTCCGCGCCGAACTGGACGTGGTCCGGGCCCAGGGCTACGCCGTCAACCGGGGCGAATGGCGCTCCGACGTCGGCTCGGTCGCGTCCGCGGTCCTGGGCGCCGACGGCGAGCCGATGGCCAGCCTCAGCGTCAATGTCCCCATGAGCCGCCTCACCGACGAGACCGAGGTGACCTTCGCGGCGGCGGTCACCGAGGCGGCCCGCACGCTGTCGGCGCGGTTGGGCTATCTGCCGTAGGGGCGGGGCCTTCCGAACCGTGCGCGGGTTGCCGCGGGGGCGGACATGGCCGCGCCGGGGGCGGCGGATCGTGGCGAACGGGGGCGGCGGACCGTGGCGGACCGGGCCGAACGGTGACGGACGGGGGCGGACGGGATCCACTGCCCGGCCGCCGAGGCGCCGGAGCCGGTGGGAGGGGCGACCGTGGTCGTACGCCTCCGGGGTGACCCCACCGCCACCAAGTCAGCCTGACGGCCGACATGTTGAGCCCCGAACCCGGCCGCCGGTCTGACGCCGGGGCGTTCGTCGCGCCGCCATCATGTGACGTCGGCGGCGGCCGGTGCCGTGGTGCCGCAGCGATGGAGTCCCAGGGGAGAGACACCTGATGAAGAAGGGGATGGTCCTCACTGTGGTGGTGATCGCCGCAATCCTGTTCCTGTCCTCTCGGAGCGAGAAGGCGACCGCGACGCTGCCGGACTCCGCGGGCAAGGACCTCCAGAGCGCGCAGGACGCGGCCCGGGACGCCGGGTTCACCACCATCGCCTCCCATGACGCCCTCGGCGACCGGCGGATGCAGTTCGTCGGCCGGAACTGGAAGGTGTGCGGCCAGACCCCCGCGCCGGGCCGGCACGCCACGACCACCCGGGTCGACTTCGCCGTGGTCAAAGTGGACGAGCGTTGCCCCTGATGACCGTAGAGACTCCTGACGACCCTGATAGACGGCTGACTCCTAACCCCTGAACCTGACTCCTGACTCCTGATTGAGCGGCCTGGGCCGGCGCCTCGCTGATGGTCGGCAACTTCAGCGCTTTCCGATCCCCGCCGCCCACGGATAGCTCAGCTGTACCGAGTTCACCGGCGCGCCGGTCAGACCGGGCTTCAGATAAAGGGGATTGAAGGGGGTGTACAGCGGAATCCAGATCGACTGCTCCACGGCGATCTTCTGTGCCCGGGAGATGAGATCCGCGCGGCTGCCGGTGTCCGCGGTGGCCTTCGCCTCGTCGATCAGCCGGTCGAACTCCGGGTCGGAGAACTGGGCGAAATTGAAGGTGTCGCCGGTCCTGAGGTACTGGTAGATCGCGGTCGGGTCGGGATAGTCCGCCTGCCACAGCGAGAACAGCATGTCGATGCCCTCCCGGGCCTTCGCGTCGCTGTAGAGCGCGTTGTAGTTGTCGGCGGGCAGGGTCTTGATGTCGACCTTCAGCCCGATGGCCTCCCCGGCGCGCTTGACCTCCGTACCGATGACCGGCATCTCCGACTGGGAGCCGGTCACCGCGATGGTGATCGGCTCTGCGGGGGCACCGGCCTCGGCGACCAGCTTCTTCGCCTCCTCCACCGGCCCGCCCGGCTCCGGCAGCGCCTCGTACGCGGCCTTCAGCTCCGGCTGCGCATAGCCCCAGGTGCCGGGGGCCGCGGGCGCCTTGAGGGGTTCGGCGGCACCGGAGACCGCCGCCGAGATGATGCCCTCGCGGTCGATGGCCAGCGACAGCGCCCGGCGGATCCGGACATCGGCGAGCGGGCCCTTGAGGTCGGTGACCATACCGACGTAACTCCCCGAGGTCCGGCCGAAGTACAGCGACTCCCCGCCCCCCTCGGGAGACGCCGTGCCGCCCTGCGCCAGCAGCTTGCTGTAGCCCGACGCCGGGACGAACCAGGAGCCGTCCAGCTCCCCCGCGAGCATCGCCGTGGTCCGGGCGGCCGGGTCGCGGATGAACTCGAACTCCACCTTGCCGGGCTTCGCCGCGCGCGGCCGGTCCCAGTAGCCGTCGTGGCGCTCGATGGTGATCGACTCGCCCGCCGACCAGTCGGCCAGCGCGAACGGGCCGGTGCAGTCGATCCCGCCGTCCGGGCGGCCCAGCCGCTCCCCCGCCTCCTCGGCCTGCGCCTTGCCGATGATCCGCCCGGCCGGGGTCCCCATCGCCTGGTTGAACTGCGCGTCCGGCTTGGTCAGCCGGACCGTGATCCGCCGCTCGCCCGTCGCCTCGATCGACGTGACGTTCTGATAGACCGCGTCGTGGTAGGAGCCGAGCGCCTTGTCGAGATTGCGGCCCAGGCTGTATGCCACGTCCTCGGCGGTCAGTTCCGCCCCACTGTGCAGGGTGACCCCGGGCCGCAGCTCGTACACCCAGGTCAGCGGGTCCGGGTTGGACCAGGACGCGGCCAGGGACGGCTTGAGGCTGAGATCGGGGTCGATCCTCAGCAGGCTCTCGCAGACATTCGCCAGCACCTCCATCGGCGGGAAGTCATTGCTGTAGATCGGGTCCAGCGACGACGGCTCGGCGTAGAGCGCCCATCTCAACCCGTCGACCCCGGACTTCGCCGCGGGCATCGACTCGGTCAGCTCCGGTGTACCGGTACGGCCGCCGCCCGCGCCGCCCTCCACCCCGCCACAGGCGGACAGCGCGAGCGCCGTACAGGCGGTGAGGGCGACCAGGACGGAGGTACTGCGGATGCGCTGGGTGCGTTGGGTGCGCTGGGACATGGTGGCTCCGTAAGTTGTTGGGTGGCCCGGGAGGGCCGGATGTGGCTGATGGTGGCTTGCCGTTTGTGGCTCCCCAGGAGTGGCCGTCCGGCTCTCCGG
>NZ_JBEXLA010000031.1:0-72938 GCF_040609715.1 Streptomyces sp. NPDC004610
CAACCCGCTACGACAAGACCGCCGAGTCCTACCAGGCAGCCGTCACCCTCGCATCGCTCCTGATGTGGGCGTGACAATTGAAGACAACTCCTAGGGCGGCCCGCTGTCCCTACGGCACGCCCGCTCCCCGGGTGTCGATCGTCAGGGTCACCTCCACCAGCGCCTCGGGCCGGTACAGGCTCCGCACGCCGACGCAGGTGCCGGCGGGGGGCGCGCACCCGTGTTCCCGCAGGACGCCCAGGACCTGCCGGGACAGGTCCGGTGTCCTGCCGACCAGGTAGACGGTCTCGCTCAGGATCGCGTCCGGCGTGACACCGAGGTACTCCAGCACCGCCCCGATGTTGCGGGCGATGCCCTCGGTCTGCTCGATGGGGGTGCGGCCGACGATCTCCCCCGAGTGGTCGCGGTCGACCTGCCCGGCCAGGAACGCCAGGCCCGCCGGGTCCACCCGGATGAGCTGACTGATGCGCTGCGGGGCGGCGTAGAGGAAGGGCGGGTTGAGACGGGTGACGGTCATGCGCGGGCTCCCGGGAGGGTGCGGAGTGAGGACAGGGCGGTGAGGGCTTCGGCGGCGAGGGCGCCGGGGTCGGGTTCGGCGCTCGCCCAGTGGAGGAAGCCATCGGGGCGGACGAGTGCCGCGGTCACCTCGTTCCACTCCGGCCGGAGCGGGTCGGGGGCCAGCGTGTGCACCTCGATCGCGCGCTCGGCGGTGGCCTCGCGCAGGGCGGGCGGGGCCTCGGCGCGCAGCAGTAGCAGAGGGGACGCGCCGGTGAGCGCCGGGAACAGGGTGGTGTCCTTGAGCGGGACGTCCGGTGCCCGGGTTCCGCACAGCGGGTGGGCGCCCCAGGCGGGGTAGCGGACGGCGAACCCGGCGATCCGTTCGGCCAGGGCCCGCGAGAACGCCGGGACGCTGCCGATCAGTCCGTCCAGGAAGGTGCGCAGCGCCAGACCCTCCCGGTCGAACCGGCGCAGCGCGAACTGCGCCTTGGTGTCGCGCAGCAGGGCCACCCCCACCGGGTGCCGCTCGGCGTGATAGTCGTCCAGCGCCGAGTCGTCCGCGTATCCGGTCAGGACGTCCGCGAGGCGCCAGGCCAGATTGCCGGCGTCCTGGAGTCCGACGTTCATGCCCACGCCCCCGGACGGGGAGTGGATGTGCGCGGCGTCGCCCGCGAGCAGGATCCGCCCCTTGCGGTAGGTGGCCGCCAGCCGGGCGGAGTTGCCGAACGACGAGAACCAGACGGGATCGCGCATCCCGAAGTCCGTACCGGCGATCCGCCGCACCGCCTCCCGGAACATCGCGAAGGTCGGCTCGGGGACACCGGCGAGGGCGGGCGCTCCCGCGCCGACGACGATCCGGTGCAGGCCGCCCTTGTTGAGGGGGACGATGTTGATGCCGCCGTCCTCGGTGTACCGGCTCAGCGCGCCCCGCGCCGGGGGAGCGTCCAGCCTGACATCGGCCAGGGTGCCCAACCCCGGTGAGCGGGCCCCGTCGAACGCGATGCCCGCCGCCGCGCGGACGGTGCTGCGGGCGCCGTCCGCGCCGACGATGTAGCGGCACTCCAGGGTGTGGGCCGGTTCGAGCGGCCCCGCCGCGCCGGACCCCGGTGCCCGCACGGTCACCGTGACCGAGTCACCCCGGTCGGCGACCTCCGTCACCTCGTGTCCGCGCCGGATGTCGACGCCCAGGGCACGGGCCGCACGCTCCAGGAGGAGTTCTACGTCCTCCTGGGAGTACATGAGGGTGTAGGGGTAGGGGGTGTCCAGGACGCCGAGGTCCGTCCGGTTGACGAGCTGGGCGAAGTGCGCGCTGGTGATCGGGATGCCGTCGGCGGCGGGTTCCTCGATCAGAGCGCGCTGGGCGAGGAGTTCGAGCGTTCTCGGGTGAACGGTCAGTGCCTTCGAGTGGGGTGACACCTGGTCGAGGCGCTCGATCAGTGTCACGGACAGCCGGCGCCGGGCGAGTTCCCCGGCGGTCCACAGACCCACCGGCCCTCCTCCCACAACGATCACATCCCGCATATCAGGCTCCTTTCGCGGCTGGTGCCCCCACCTGGGTCCTCGCGCGCCCACCCACCCACCGAGCGCCTCGGGACCCACCCCGGAGACGGGGAATCACATCAAGGGGACTTGGTCATTGAACAAGTTTTTCCTATGCTGCGCCAGACCCGCACGCGTACCCGGTACGCGAGGCGGACCTTCACAAAGGGGTGACCAAGAGGTGAGCGCTCATGAAACAGCAGTTGAGGGCGGGTGCCGGGCGGACGGGGACAGTACGGGCCGACTTCAGCGCCGCACCCTGACCGTCCTGTCACTGGCCCAGGTCGTCGGCGGCATCGGCAGCGGCGCCGGACTCACCATGGCGTCCCTGCTGATCCGGGAGGTCAGCGGCTCGACCCGGTGGGCGGGGCTCGCCGTGGTGATGGTGACCCTGGGCGCCTCCGCCGTCTCCATCCCGCTGGCCCGGCTCGCCGGAGCCCGGGGGCGGCGCCCGTCCCTCGCGCTCGGCTGGGCCCTCGGCGCGGCCGGTGCCGCGTGCTCGGTGGCCGGTGCCATGACCGCCGTACTGCCGCTGCTCCTGCTGGGGCTGGGGCTGTTCGGGGCCAGCGTGGCGGCCAACCTCCAGAGCAGGTTCGCCGCCGTCGATCTGGCGCCGCCGCACCAGGTCGGCCGCAGCATGTCCCTGGTCACCTGGTCCACGGCGGCCGGTGCCGTCGCCGGGCCCAATGTCGCGGGCCCGGCGTCCGAGGTGGCGCGGGCCCTGTCGATCCCCGACGCGGCCGGCTCGATGGTGTTCTCGACGGTCGCCTTCGCCCTCGCGGGCCTGATCAACGCCGTCGCCCTGCGCCCTGACCCCCTGGTCGCGGCCGGCGGGACGAGGGCGCCGGGCCGCCGGAGATCGTCGCCCCGGATACGGCGGCGGATGGCGGTCCCCTCCCGCGTCGGACTCATCACCGTCTGCGCCGCACAGGGCACCACCGGCCTGGTCATGGCGGTCTCCCCGATCCAGATGCAGGACAACGGCTGGTCCTTCGGCACCATCGGCATGATCATGAGCATTCACTTCGCCGGTATGTACGGCCTCGCCCCGGTCATGGGCGTCCTCACCGACCGGATCGGCGCCGCGCGCACCGTCGTCGTCGGCCAGGCACTCGTGGCCGCGTCCCTCGCCGTGTCGGCGACCGCCGGTGCCGGGCTCCCCGCGTTCGTGCTCGGACTGCTGCTGCTCGGACTGGGCTGGTCGGCCACCTCGAACGCCGGATCGGCGCTCCTGGTGCGGGACGTGCCCGCGCCCGACCGGCCCGGCTTGCAGGGACTCGGTGACATGGCGATGACCTTCGCCAGCGCCGCCTTCGCGTTCCTGTCCGGCTTCCTGTTCGCGGCGTTCGGCTTCCCGACGGTGAACATCGCCGCCGGGGTACTGGTCGCCGTCGTGCTGGTGAGCCTGCCGGCGCTGCGCGCGGTGCGTGCGGCCGGGGCCGCCGGGGCGGTGACCTCGACGGGTACCACCCCGCCGTAGGATGCCGGGGTATCGCTCATGCCCCCGAGGAGGACCCGGTGCGCTGGACGCGCGACGACGTGGTGGCCGCCGCACTGACCCTGCTGGACAGGCAAGGTCTCGACGCGCTCTCCCTGCGTGGCGTCTCCCGTGAACTGGGCGCACACCTCAACTCGGTCAACTGGTACGTGAAGACCAAGCAGGGGCTGATCGATCTGATGGCCGAGGCGATCGTCGCGACCGTGAGCCTGGACGACCTGCCCGGCGATCCGCTCCCGAGGGTCGCCGAGATCACCCGCCGCTACCGCCGCGCTTTGCTCACGCACCGAGACGGCGGACGCCTGGTCGCCGGTACCTTCGCCGCGGAGGGCGGGACGCTCAGGGTGGCCGAGGCCCTCCTCGACGGCCTCCTCGCGGCCGACCGCAGCCCCGAGGAGGCGGCGCGCGGCTGCTGGGCGCTGGTCTACTTCACCCTCGGACTGACCCAGGAGGAGCAGAGCCGCCCCGCCACCCCCAGCGGGGCCGTCCCGGCGGCCATCGCCTCCGGCCGCTACCCCGCCACGGCGCGCATCGGGGCACGGCTGGTCGTCTCCGACTCCTTCGACGCGCGCTTCGAGTACGGGGTCGGCCGCCTTCTGGGGCTCGACGCGGTGGCTTCGGCGTAGGGATGCCGGTGGAGTGACGTTGGTGCAGTGACTTCGGCGTAGTGGCTCTGGCGTAGTGGCTTCGGTGCAGTGACTCCGGCGGAGTAGCCCTGTCGAAGTAACTCCGTCGAAGTAACCCGGCACGCGTCGACGGCCCGGAGTCACCCTCCCGGCCCTCGTATACGACTTCACCCCGCCGCCCCGCCCGACAACCCACCCCTCCCTGCCCCGCCGCAGGTCAGTGGCCTCGGTATGCCCTGAAGTCGGGTGCGGGCGAGGCGGTTTCGCCGCCGGTTCGCCGCCGGTCATGTCCCGGAAACACCCTCGCGCATCCCCTCGGCCGATGTCTTGACGGGTGACTGGGGGCGTGTTGATACTACCGAGAAAATTTGTTCATTGACCAAGTCTTGTTGGGTCTCTGATCAAGTGCACGACGTGAGAGGTGGTCATCACATGGCTGACGTCACGATTGTCGGAGCGGGCCCGGTCGGTCTCTGGGCCGCTGGGGAACTCGCCCGCCGCGGTATCGACGTCGTAGTGCTCGAAAAGCTCGCTCGCCCTTCGCCGCACTCGAAGGCACTCACCGTCCATCCACGCACCCTGGAGGTGTTCGGCCAGCGCGGCATCGTCGGCGAGGCCATCGACGCCGGCATCCGGCTGCCCAGCGGCCACTTCGCCAACCTGGACCAGCGGATGGACTTCCGCCCGCTCGACACCCCCTACCCGTTCACCCTGCTCTACCCCCAGGAGGACACCGAGATCCTGCTCGAACGCACGGCACGCGCCGCCGGAGCCGACATCCGCCGCGGGCACGAGGTCCGCGAGATCGAGGACCGGGGCGACCATGTCACCACCCAGGTCCACGGCGACGGCTCGACCTATGTCCTCGAATCGGCCTACGCGATCGGCGCCGACGGGGCCCGCAGCCTCGTACGGGCCGCCGCCGGGATCGCCTTCGAGGGCACCAGTTCCACCCACTGGGGCTTCCTCGGCGATGTCGTCCTCGACGACCCGCCCGGTGTCCCGGTCCTCAGTCACTCCGACGAACGCGGCGGCATCATGATGGTCCCGCTCCCCAAGGGCGGACTCCACCGCATCGTCGGCGGCTCCCCCCTCCTGCCCGAGAACAACGAGCTGACCTTCGAGCAGTTCAGGGCCGCCGTCATGGATGTCACCGGTACCGACTTCGGGATGCGCGACCCGGTCTGGCTGTCCCGCTACGGCGACGCCGCGAAGATCGCCGCCTCCTACCGCGCGGGCCGGATCTTCCTCGCGGGCGACGCCGCCCACATCCACCTCCCGGCCGGCGGCGTCGGCATGAACGTCGGCATCCAGGACGCCGCCAACCTCGCCTGGCGACTCGCCGACGTCATCCAGGGCCACGCCCCCGACGCCTCCCTCGACCAGTACGACGCCGAGCGCCGCCCGGTCGGCCTCGACCTGCTCCTCGCCACCCGCGCCCAGGCCGCGCTCAGGTCGTACACCACCGACGGACTCGCCCTGCGCGCACTGCTGGCCGAACTCATCGCCACCGTCCCCGAGTTCTCCCTCGCCCTCGCCGAACGCCTCTCCGGCTTCGCCGTCAGCTACGACACCCCGGGCCACCCGCTCGCCGGTTCCCGCGCCCCCGATCTGCCCCTGACCGGGGCCACGACGGGACTCTTCGACGCGCTGCACGAGGCCCGGCCGGTGGCCCTCGCCGTCCCCGGCGTCCTGGACGAGACCCTCACCGGGAAGCTGCGCGGCCACGACATCGCGGCACACACCCTCGCCCCCCAGGAACGCGCCGCCTGGGCCGATGTCACCGCGGCGCTCATCCGCCCCGACGGCTATGTCGCCTGGGCGGCGAGCGGGACGGACGCCTCCTCCCGCGTCGATGGCGAACTCCTGGACGCGGTGGCCGCGTTGCGGCCGGGGGGCAAGTAGCTGCGGCTGCGGCTGCGGCGGCGGGGTCGGTCGGTCGGTCCGTTCGCGGCGGGTGTCGGCGAGAACGGGGGTGACGAACTCCTGCGATGCCACGCCCCGGCGGCGACCCCGGGCTTCAGTCACCCCCTGGCAGTGACCCCGCACCTCAGTCACACCTCCGGCAGTGACCCCGCGCTCAAGTCAACCCCCGGCAGTGACCCCGCACCTCAGTCACACCCTGGCGGTGACTCCCCACCTCAGTCCCACCCCCGGCAATGACCCCGCACCTCAGTATGGGCCATCCCATCCCGCCCCACCCTCACCCCATCCCACCCCACCCTCACCCGAAAAGAGCGAGCATGACGATCCGTCGTCTGAACCCCGACACCCTCCACCGCATCCCCGACCGGATCACCCAGGTCGTGGTCAGCGGACCGTTCGCCTTCGTGTCCGGGCAGGTCGCCTGGGACGCCGACGGCAGCATCGTCGGCACCACCCACCGGGAGCAGACCGAGCAGATCAGCCGGAACCTCCAGCACATCCTCGATGAACTCGGCGTCGGCGCCGAGGCCGTCGTCAGCGAGACCATCTTCGTCGTGGGGCACACCCCGGAGCTGTCCGCCGTCATCGTGCCCACCCTGCGGGCCAATGGCGCTCCGCCGCCCGCGAGCACCTATATCGGCGTGGAGTCCCTCTACGCCCCCGAGGTCCTGGTCGAGGTGAACGCGGTGATCAGCCTGGACGGCTGACCGCACGCGGATCACCACTCACCAGATCCAGGTGTGGCGGCACCGCCGCCGCCACACCGGACGGTTCACCGAAGCGGGGGCAGTCACCGGCGCACGCACGCCTCGCCGGCCAGGGCGCGGCGAAGCACCGCCACTTGAGACACGGACGCCAGACGGCATGTCCCGGAAGGACTCGGCATGAGTAGCACAGGTGAGCGCATCGACTCCATGGAGGCGGAACCTCCCAGAAGTCAGCTCGTCCGCACGGCCACCGTCAGTATCAGCATCGTCATCCTCGCCTGGTTCGTCGACAACATCGACCGCGCGCTGGTCGCGTTCGCCCTCCCCTCCATCGGTGACGAGTTCTCCGCCAGCAACACCCAACTCGGCTGGGTCGTCAGCGGGTTCACCCTCAGTGTGGCCCTGATGAAGATCCCCGCCGGGCTGCTGGTGGACCGCTTCGGGCCACGGCGCCTGCTCACCTTCGAACTGGTCGCCTGGGCAGCCTTCATGTTTCTGATCGGCCTGACCAGCACCCTGTGGGCGCTGATCGGACTCCGTCTCGTCTTCGGGTTCGCGGCCGGTCTGATGGGTGTCTCCACCTACAAACTCGTCGGCGAGCGGATCATCCCGCGCTGGCGGACGGTGGGCTCCAGCTCCATCATGACCGCGAACCTGATCGCGATCTCACTGGTGCCCCTGGTCGTCGCCCCGCTGATGACCTCCCACTCCTGGCGCTCACTGTTCATGTGGGCCTCCGTGATCGGTCTGGTGGGCGCCGCCTACGTCTGGTTCTTCCTGCCGGCACCGCTCCCGCTCCGACTGCGCGAGGAGGTCAGGGCCGACAACGACGACGACCTCACCGCACGCCAGATCCTCCGGCTCCCGGCGGTGTGGCGCTTCGGGCTCCTCGCCGCCCTGATGAACCTGATCACCTTCGGGCTCTTCTTCTGGGGCCCCACCTATCTGATCCGGGAACGCGGTGTCGACGCCGCCTCCACCGGCTGGATGACCTCCGTCGCCTTCGGCGCGATGGGTGTCGCCGTGGTCTGCGGAAGCCTGCTGTTCGACCGGGTGTTCAGCGAACGCCCCCGGCTGCTCGCCACGCCTGCGCTGCTGCTGTCCAGCATCCTGATGGTGCCCATGATCTTCGCCGACACGGCCGGTGGGTTCGTGGTCTTCCAGACCCTCGCCCTTGTCTCCTCCGGCCTCGCCGATGTCACCGTCATCGGCACGATCATGCGGCGCGTACCGACCCGGGCCATCGGGGCGGTCATGGGTGTGCAGGGGATGGGCAGCTTCCTCGGCGGTTTCGTCTCTCCGCTGCTGATCGGCTTCATCTCCGACCAGATCTCGTTCACGGCCGCGTTCTCCGTGCTCATCTTCACCACCGCCCTCGCGGCCCTCGTCTTCCTCGCGGTGAAGCCGGACTTCCTGGCCCGGGGGCTGGAGAAGGCGGCGGTGGAGGAGAAGGCGGTGCACCAGGGCCAGTCGTAGACCGCTGCCGAGGCCGTGAGCGGTGAGGGCCGTGCGACGGTGGGGGCGTACGGAGGTGTACGAGGGGTGTACGGGGGCGTCGGTGAAGGGTGTCCGGGCCGGGCAGGACACCGGCCCGGTACGCCATACCCGTTCGGGTGGAATCGCCGGCGAGAAGACGATGCGCGCCCTGCCCATCTGGCCTAATGCGGAACAGGCCGCGGCCGTCGGAACCGGGGCACCTCCCGCCCCGACGGTCGCACGCCCTCGCTCAAGTCCCCAGCCCAAGCTGGAAGTTCCACATCCCCGGCCCAAGGGAGCCCACCCGTGCGTGTCCTCGTCACCGGCGCCACCGGATTCATCGGCAGCGCAGTCGTCCCCGAACTGCTGGCCGCCGGACACTCGGTCATCGGCCTCGCCCGCTCCGAGCGGGCGGCCGAGGCGGTCGCCGCCGCCGGGGCCGAACCGTACGCGGGTGAGCTGGAAGACCTGGACGGGCTGCGGCGCGCGGCGGACGCGGCTGACGGAGTCATCCACACCGCGTTCATCCATGACTTCGCCACCTACACCACCTCCGTCCAGATCGACCGGCGGGCCATCGAGGCGATGGGCGACGCCCTCGCGGGTTCGGACCGCCCCCTGGTGGTCGCCTCCGGCACGGCCGGTCCCGCGCTGGGCCGGATCGTCACGGAGGACGACATCGCCGTCCCGACCACGCCGGGCGCGCTCCGGGCCCCCTCCGAGCAGGGCGCGCTGGCGCTCGCCGAACGCGGGGTGCGCGTCTGCGTCGTCCGGCTGCCGCCCGCCGTGCACGGCCGGGGTGACCACGGCCTCGTCCCGGTACTGGTCGACATGGCCGTCCGCAAGGGGGTCGCCGCGTATCTCGACGACGGTGCCAACCGCTGGCCGGCCGTGCACCGCCTCGACGCGGCACGGCTGTTCCGGCTGGCCCTGGAGAAGGCCCCCGCGGGTGCGCGCCTGCACGGCGTGGACGAGGAGGGCGTGCCGTTCCGGGCCCTGGCGGAGGCCATCGCCAAGGGACTGGGCCTGCGGACGGCCTCCGTACCCCACGACACGGCCCATGACCACTTCGGCTGGCTCGGCGTCCTCGCCGGAATGGACGCCCCGGCGTCGAGCACCCACACCCGGGCACTGCTGGACTGGCACCCGGAGCGGCCGGGGCTGCTCGCGGATCTGAGGGAGGGGCACTACTTTCCGGATCCGGTGCATGCGGGCGGCGGGGGTGCGTGAGCGGGGGTGGGTCGCCTGAGCCGGGTGTCCGAGTCCTGGCAGGGGAGACGGAGTCGACCCGACCGGGGGCGGGCTAGGCTGGCTGCCCTGGCAACCCGCTGACCTCGACCGACTCGCAGCCCGTGAACCCCGGCGTCCCGAAGGAGCACTCGTGTCCGGTGATCTGCCCGCCGTGCCGCGCGAGGGTTCGCGTGGGCGGGGTCCCGCCCGCAACCGCACGGAACGCCGGGCGATGATGCTGGACGCGGCCGAGGTGGTCATCGTCGAGCAGGGCCTGGCGCAGACCCGCACCGCGGATGTCGCGCGGGCCGCCGGAGTCAGCAACGGCACGCTGCTGTACCAGTTCGGCACGCTGGACGCGCTGCTGGCCGAGGCGCTGGCCCGTGCGGAGCAGCGGTTCTGCGAACGGGCCCTGGCCGCCGCGGCCGAGGCCGGGGCGGACCCCCGGCGGCGGCTCGAACACCTGGTGGAGTGGCTCTTCGCCACCGACGCGGAAACCCGTCGGCTGTGGCGGCTGTGGCTGGAGACCTGGAGCGCCGCCCGCTGGAACCCGGGCATCGCCACTGCCCGGCAGACGCAGGACGCGCGCTGGCGGGGCATCCTCGCGGACATCGTCGCCGACCTGGGACTGAACGAGGAGCGGGCGACGGCGTTCACCGCGGGGTTCGCCGCGCTGGTGGACGGGCTCGCCGTGCAGGTCGTCCTGGAGGACAGCGCGGTGACCCCGGAGACCGCCCGCGAGCTGGCCCTCGTCTACGCCCGCGCCGACCTGGGGAACTGACCCGCTCACCGCCGTACAGGCACCCGCCGCCTCCCGCGCCGGTCCGTACGACGACCGATCCGCGCGCCGCCCTTCACCGGGTTCCCCGATCCCCCGTCCCACCACCCCGTCTCGCGCCTCGCCCCCACACCCCCCGTCCCCGGGCATTCCCTCAGCCGACCCGCGCTGCCATACTGCCATACTGTCCGAATGGTCAGTCAAAAATAATGAGGTGGCGGCAGTGGACCCGAGACACGCGATCCTTTTCGAGCCGGTGCGGATAGGACCGAAGACCCTCGCCAACCGCTTCTACCAGGTGCCCCACGCCTCCGGCTTCGCCACCGTCAGGCCCCGCACCCACGCGGCGTTCCGGGCGGTCAAGGCGGAGGGCGGCTGGGGCGGGGTGTGCACCGAGTACTCCCCGGTGTCCCCGGACGCCGACGAGACCCCGGTCGTCGGCGCCGAGTGCTGGCACCCCCGGGACATGCGCCTGCTCGGTTCCGTCGCCGAGGCGATCCACGCGCACGGCGCGCTGGCCGGCATCGAACTCTTCCACGGCGGGGCCGCGTCGGTGAACGGCTCCTCCCGGCTGCCCAGGGTGGCCCCCACCCAGGACCACACACCCACCGTCCACGCGAGCCGTCCGAAGGCCATGACGCTCGCCGACATCCACCGCATCCAGGACGACTTCGAGCGCGCGGCCCGCCGCGCCAGGGACGTCGGCTTCGACATCGTCTATGTGTACGGGGCGCACGACTACCTGATGACCCAGATGCTCTCCCGCACCCTGAACCGGCGTACCGACGGCTACGGCGGTGGCAGTCTGCGCGACCGGGCGCGATTCCAGCTGGAGACCCTGGAGCGGGTCCGCGCCGCGATCGGGGACGACTGCGCCGTGGCCGTCCGCACCCCGGTCGGCCCCGGCCGGGACCTGCCGGGCCTGGACGAGGAGGAACTGCTCGAATTCATCCGGCTCGCCGACCCGTACGTGGATCTCTTCGATGTCAATGTCGGCGGCTGGCCGGAGGATTCCGGGACCTCGCGCTACTACGGCGAGGGCAGTCAGTTGCCGTGGACCCGGCGGGTGCGTGAGGCAACGGCCAAGCCGGTCGTCGGCGTCGGCCGCTTCAGCAATCCGGATCTGATGGCCGACCTGGTCAGATCCGGTGACCTCGATCTGATCGGGGCGGCCCGGCCGGCCATCGCCGACCCCTTCCTCCCGGCGAAGATCCGCGAGGGCCGCTCCGACGACATCCGCGAATGCACCGGCAGCAATGTCTGCATCCTGCGCGAGGAGACCTTCCACCACGTCGGCTGCGTGCAGAACCCGACCGCGGGCGAGGAGTACCGCCGCGGCTGGCACCCCGAGTTGTTCACCCGCACCACCCAGCCGGAACGCCCGGTGCTGGTCGTCGGGGGCGGGCCCGCCGGAATGGAGTGCGCCGTCGTCCTCGGCCGGCGCGGCTTCGAGGCGGTGCACCTGGTCGAGGCGGCCGGTGAGCTGGGCGGCAAGCTGCGCTGGACCAGGAGGCTGCCGACGCTGGGGGACTGGGGCAGGATCGTCGACCACCGCCTCGTCCAGCTCGCCAAGCTGCCCGCCGTGACCACCGTCCTCAACCGGACCCTCGACGCCGACGCCGTCCTGGACTACGGCGCGGAACTGGTCGTCGTCACCACGGGCTCGGTCTGGGCCGCGGACGGGTTCCAGCCCGGCACGGGCCGGCCCCTCCAGGGCGCCGAGCTCGCGCTCACCCCCGAGCAGATCATGGCGGGCAGCCGCCCCGCGCCCGGCCGCGTGGTGGTCTATGACGGCGAGGGGTACTACACCGCTCCCGGCCTGGCCGAACTCCTCCGCGACGAAGGCTATGAGGTGCACCTGGTGACCCCGCTGGAGCAGGTGTCCCCCGTCTCCGACCTCGCGCTGGAGGGGCCGATGCTGCGTCAGCACCTGCACGACAAGGGGGTCGTGTTCCACACCGCAGTGGTGCTGCACGCCTTCGACGGCACCGCCGTCACCGGGCGGACCGGGTACGGCGACCCATGGACCCTCCCGGCCGACGGGCTGGTGCTCGCCACCGTCCAGCGCAGCGACGACGCGCTCTACCGGGAACTGCTGCGGCGCGAGGACGAGTGGGAGCGGAGCGGAGTGCGCGCCGTCTACGCGGCCGGGGACGTCCTCGCCCCCAGGATGCCCTCGGAGGCGGTCTTCGACGCCCATCGGCTGGCCCGCGAGATCGACGGCCCCGACCCGATGACCCCACTCCCGGTCCTGATCGAACGCCCCGGGGTGGAGGACTGAGCACCCCGGAGCCGACGATCGGACACCACCGGGAGAGGGGCGCGGGTGACGGGGCCGGACCCGCGCGACGGGCCGCAGGCAACCGGGCCGCAAGAGGGGCTCCGGGGCACCGGATCACCGCGGGCCCCCGTCTCCGTCCCCGCCCCTGTCCCTGGCATCGTCACTCGGTCCGCAGGGACTCCCATGCCTGGTAGGCGATCCACGCCGAGGACAGATCGCCCGTCGCGGCCAGATCGAGCCCGGTCTCCTCCGTGATCTGGCCCAGCCGGTACGCCAGTGTCTGCCGGTGGATGCCCAGTTCGGCCGCGGTCCCGGCCCAGGCGCGGTCGTTGCGCAGATAGGCGAAGAGGGTCTCCCGCAGCCTGGCCGCACGGGGACCGTCCTCGCACAGGCCGCCCAGCACCGAGGCCGTGATCTGCTCGGCCTCCCGGCGCGAGCGGGCCAGCACCGAGACCGTCGTACCCTCGAACTCCGCCCAGCCGGAGCCCGTACGCCCGTCCTCCGCCAGGGCCCGGCCTGCCTCCGCCGCGGCGTGGGGGACGTCGGCGGGGTGGGAGTAGACGGAGGAGACACCCGCGCGCCCGGCCACCGGTCGCACCAGGGAGCGGAAGTCGGCGAACGCGGCGGCGGGGACGAGTGCCAGATGGCCGGACCGGCCGGGGCCGACCGCCACGGGCAGCCGGTGCACGGCGGCCAGACGCGCGACCGCCGCCCCGTCCCCGGCCCCGACGGCGACCAGCCGGAACCCCTCGGTGAGCCGGTGCGGTCGCAGCACCTCCGCGAGCCCGGCCGGAACGGTGCCGCCGAGCAGGGCCGCCAAGGCCGCCGCCGACAGCTCGGACCGGCGGTCGGCGGCGTTGAGGACCCGGTCGACCGCCACCTCCATCACCTTCATCAGATGGACCAGCAGAAAGCTGTCCAGTTCCGCGCCGGGCAGCTCCCGGAGCCGCAGTTCCGCGTCGTGATGGCCGCGCAGGGGGTAGCGGCGTGCCGTCGGTGCCGCGCCGGGCGGCGGGCCGGAGGCCAGGAGGGTGGTGCCGGTGGCGGTGTCGGCCACGGTGATCCCGACGTCGAGCAGGGTCGCCAGGGCGTCGGTCAGCGCCGAGTCGTCGTCACCGGCGTGGGCGGCCAGGTGGTACAGCTTGCTGAGCCGCAGCACCTGATGCAGCTGACCGAAGGAGTTCGCCGCCGCCACATGCCGGGCGACGGCGGCGTACGGTGTGCGCGCCGCCGCCAGCAGGACCGGGAAGCCGCGCCGGTCGGCCTCGGCGAGCAGCGCCCCGGTCAGCGGCGGGGCGGGCGCGTGGTCGCCGATCATCAGCCCGGCCAGCCCGGCGTCGTCCAGCCGGGCCACCAGCGCCACCTGCCCCTCGGCATCGGCGGGCACGCACAGGCCGACCGTCATCAGCAGTTCGTGCGGCCCGAGCCAGGCGGCCGGATCCGCCATCTCGCAGCTGTGCGCCCACAGCACCTCGCGGCCCAGGCCGTCCCGGCCCGCGAGCACCGTGGTGCCCAGACCGGGGGCGGCGACGAGTTCGGCGACGGTGAGCGGACGCGGGGTCATGCCGCCGGATCATACCCAGGTACAGGGTCTGGGTATTTTCTGTATCAGAGTCCGATCGTGGGGGCCGGGTGACCCCTCCTACGGTGAGCGCGAACCACACAGGGACGGCCGCGCCGGCACGGCATCGGCAGACGCGTACGGGCGGCCGTACATAGGGGAGAAGAGGTCACCCAGTGCAGCGCATCGCAGTCGTCGGGGCCGGACTCGCCGGTCTCGCCGCGGCCCGGGAACTCGTCCGCAACGGAATAGACACCACCGTGCTGGAGGCACGCGACCGCGCGGGCGGCCGGGTGTGGTCCGGCACGGTCCGCGCCGAAGGCCATGACCAGGTCGTCGAACGGGGCGCGGAGTTCGTCCTCGACGGCTACACCGCCCTGCGTCGGCTGCTCGCCGAGACCGGGCTGGACCTGGTCGACACCGGCATGAGCTACTACGTCCGCGAACTCGGTGATCTACCGGCCTTCGGCACCGGCGATGTCGTGGCGGCCGGCCGGGAGGCCGTGCGCCGGGCCGGACAGCACCTCGGCGCTCCCTCCGCCGGGGAGGTCCTCACCCACCTCGCACTCGACCCCCGTCTGGTGGAGGCCGTGCGGGCCCGTGTCGAGATCTCCACGGCGGTCGGCGCGCACGAGGTGACCGCCCGCGCGCTGGAGCAGGTCGCGTCGTTCGTTCCCGGGCCGAGCTGGCGGGTGGCGGGCGGCAACCAGCGGCTGCCCGACGCACTGGCCGCACGGCTCGGGGCCGCGGTCCACTACAACACCCCCGTCGAGCGGGTGACCGACCTCGACGGGGGCGGAGCCGTGGTCGCGACGGCCACCGGCAGCCAGGAGTTCGACGCGGTGCTGGTCGCGCTGCCGCTGGCGCTGGTCCGCGGTGAGCACGCGATCACGCTCCCCGGCGACGCTCGGCGGGACGCGGCGCTCGCCGGGACCGTCCAGGGCCACGCGGCGAAACTGCACGTCCCGCTGCGGAAGCGACCGTCCACGAGCGCGGTGATGTCGGTGCGCGGCCGGTACTGGACCTGGACGGCACGGGACACGACGGGCACGGCTCCCCCCGTCCTCAACGGGTTCATGGGGTCGCGCCAGGCGATCGAGGCCGCGGGCCTGCACCTCGGCCCCGGCGCCTGGACGGCGGACGTACGGCGGCTCCGGCCGGACCTGGACATCGCGGAGGACGCCGATGCCCTCACCACCGTCTGGTCCCGGGACCCGTTCGCCCGGGGCGCCTACTCGGCACACGCCCCCACGTCCGGCGGCCCGTCGGAGCGGGCGCTGGAGGAACCCACCGGCAGCGTCTACTGGGCGGGGGAGTACACGGACCCGGACTTCACCGGTCTGATGGAAGGCGCGATCCGCAGCGGGGAACGGGCCGCCGCGCGGATTCTGCGGCGACTTGGTGACTGACCGGCGAGGGCTCTATGGCTGACGGCCGTCAGCTGACTGGCGACGGCCCACCACTGACGGCCTTCCGCTGACCGGCGACGGCCTTCCGCCGACTGGCGATGGCCGATCGCCGACCGGCGATAGCCGATCGCTGACCACCTACGCCTACCGCCGGGAGCCCCCAGGCAGAGGATTCCCGGCGGCAGCCGCCCGGCCGGGGTGGGGGAGCCGCGCCAGGACGGTCCTCGACGGTCGGCCGCCGTGCCGCTACGGGAGAAGTGGCCGGGTGAGGTCGGCGAGGTCGACCGGCCGTCCGAGAATCCGCTCGGCAGCCCGGTGCCCGGACAGCAGTGCCCCCTGCACCGTGGCGGGGTCGTCCGACCAGGTCGCCTCACCGGCGAGGTGGAGAACCCCGCCGACCGGTGTGGCGACCCGGTCGTGGTCCTCGGCCGAGCCGCCCACCGCGAGATAGGAGTACGCGCCGCGCGCGAAGGGGTCCTGGCACCAGCGGGTGACCCGGACGCCGAGCGGAGCCGGTACCCGGTCCCCGTAGAGTTCCCGCAGCGCGCTCAGTCCCGAGGCGGTGATCGCGGCGTCGTCCGCCGACTCCAGTTCGCGGGCCGCCGTGCCCCCGGCGAACGCCAGCAGGGTGGGGACACCGACGGTCGCGGAGACGTCGTACCAGGTGTGCCACGGTCCGTCGCTCCGCCCCAACTGCCGTACGACGTACACCCCTTCGTCCCAGAACCGGTGGGGGAAGTGGAGGAACACCTTGTCGAATGCGCCCATGCCGAGGGAGCCGATCGCGTCGGACACCGTGGCCGGCAGGGGCGGCGAGAAGAGGAGCCCACCCGCCTTGAGCACCCCGAGCGGGACGGTGACCACGGCGTGGTCCGCGCTGAAGCGGGCGGCTTTCTTCCAGGGCAGCGCCCGTCCACCCCGTCCACCCCGTTCACTCTGACCACCCCGCGTGCCCTGACCACCGTCCCCGCCCCGGTCCGCCCAGGACCCGTCGCCGGACCCCCCGTTGGACCGGTCGTCGGGACGGTCGTCGGACCGGTCTTCGGGACGGCGAAGGCGTGTCCGCGCCTCCACCCGTACCCCGTCCGCGCCCCAGGCCAGGACGCGGGCCCAGTGTCCGAGTCGTACGTCGACCCCGTCCGCGAAGACCCTGGCGAAGGCGTCGTACCCGCCGGGGAAGACGACCTCGGCGCCGGGGACGGGGGTGTCGCCCAGGAACTCCCGGTCCAGGTCGCCGACCTGGGCCCCGCACTCCTCCTCGGCCCGGTGCCGCAGATAGGCCCGCACTCGCTCCAGGCGTTCGGCGTCCCAGTCCTGGGCGGCGAGGGCCCGTTCGAGCACGGTGGCGTAGGAGGTGCCGGGGCCGGCCGTGGCGATCGCCCGGCGCAGCGCACGGTCCGCGGTCCGGACGTCGGCCGCCCAGGACGCCGCCTGCGGTGGGGTGAGCCGGGTGCCGGTGGTGTCGTAGAAGGCGGCCGGATGGCCGTCCGGCTGGGAGCTGCCGACGCTGAACTCCCTTGTTTCCAGGCCGAGTCGGGCGGCCAGGGCGGCCAGTGGGTTGCCGTCGACGCCGTGGATCCAGGACGCGCCCAGGTCCAGGGTCCGCCCCTCGGGGCCGACCTCGGTCCAGGTACGGCCCCCGGTCCGGTCCCTTGCCTCCAGCACCGTCACCCGCAGTCCGGCCGCGGTCAGCAGCCGTGCCGCCGTCAGTCCGGCGATCCCGGCGCCGATCACCACGGTGTCCAGGTGTCCGCTTGGCATGAGAACCGACCTTCGTCAAATTTGAATGAACATTCAGATGAATGTAGCAGCGGGTTAAGCTGTCCCGTCAAGAGCGGCGCGGGAGGACGGCAATGCCACGGGGTCGATTCGCGAAGCGCGCGGACGGGGCTGCCGCCAGGGACGGCCGGTCCGCCCCGGCGCCCGTCGCGGCCGACGGCACGGCGTCCGAGGGGAGTCGGGAGCGGATCCTGCGGGCCGCGGCCGAGGTGATCCGCGAACAGGGCTTCGCACAGACCCGGGTCGCGCAGATCGCCGAACGGGCCCAGGTCAGCGGCGGTACGGTCGTCTACCACTTCGAGACCCTCGACCGGCTGCTGGTCCAGGCCCTGCGGGACGTCGAGGACCGGTTCTACGCGGCGGCCGACGAGATCCTCCACGACGACGGCGCGGTCCGCGACCGGCTGCTGGCGCTCGCCGGAAGGGTCCTCTCGGCGGAGGGGGGCAACCCGCAACTGCGGGCCGTGTGGCTGGATTCCTGGGCGCACGCCGTACGCCACGAGGAGATCGCGGCGATGCGGGCGGCCCAGGACGACCGGTGGCGGGCGCTGGTCCTGCGGCTCGTCGGCGAACTCCCGCTGGAGCCGGACCGGGCCCGGCAGGTCGCGACCACATACGCCGCGCTGCTGGACGGACTGTCCGTGCAGGTCGCGCTGGATGACCCGGTGGTCGATCCGGCCATGGCGCACGGCGTGGTCGCGGCCTACCTCGACCGGGCGCTCCCGGCTTCGTCCGGCTGATTTCGTATCGTTCCCGGCGGGTTCCGGCGCCGGGTGACGCGCCGCCCGGACGTGACCGTGCGACGCAGGTGAGGGCATGCGCGACGGCTTTCCGCCACTGTGGGCGATGCGCCCCGGAGGGACGGGTGCGCCCGGGAGATTCCGACATTTCGGACGTTGACGTCATCGGTCTTCGCTCACACAATGACTGCCCTCACGAGGCATGATCTTGCAAACCCGGAGCGTTCGCCATGGCCAGAGCTCTGCCCAAAAACCCTTCCCTCCCCCTTCCCGAGACAAGGAAAGTACGCCTTCTTCCGCTGGTCGCACTCATTTTCTTCTGTGTGTCCGGCGGCGCCTACGGAATCGAGGAACTGTTCTCCACATCCGGCCCGGGAATGGGCATGATCCTGCTCCTGATAACCCCGCTGATCTATGCGATCCCGCATTCACTGGTCGTCGCCGAACTCGGCACTGCGATTCCGGAAGAGGGCGGCTACTATCACTGGGTCAAACGCGGGCTCGGCCGCTTCTGGGGATTCCAGCAGGGCATGCTTCAATGGATATGCAGCTTTGTCGACATGGCGCTCTATCCGGTGCTGTTCACCAGCTACCTCCAGAGCATCGTCGCCGATGTGGCACCGGGAAAGCATGTGCTCTTCACGGCCGGCCCCCTGGAATTCGACCTCAACTGGTTCATCTGTGTCGCGGTGATCGTCGTCTTCACCGGACTGAATCTGCTCGGCGCCGGCTGGGTCGGCGAATCCTCCGTACTCTTCGGAATTCTCTGCCTCACCCCGATGCTGATCCTCACCGTCATCGGCTTCGCGCATCTGGTCCAGACCGGAGCGAATCCGGTCGGCGAACTGACCAGCAGTCCCGAACAATCCGGGTGGGACGCGTTCGGCGACGGACTCTTCGTGGTCATGTGGGCCTATTGCGGCTGGGACGCGGTCAGCACCGTGGCCGGTGAAATGGAGAATCCCCGTAAACACCTTCCCCGCGCCCTCGCCATCTCCGTCACCCTCATCATGCTCAGCTATGTACTGCCCGCGCTGGCCGCGCTCAGCGTCGGCAAGGACGGCTCCGACGGCTGGGCGAACTGGGACGAGGGCTCCTTCTCCGATGTCGCGCTCAGCCTGGCCGGGCCCTGGCTCCAGTGGACGGTGACCGTCGGCGGGATGGTCGCCGCCGTGGCCCTGTTCTCCGCCCTGCTCGCCTCCAACAGCCGACTGCCCTACGCGCTCGCCCAGGACCGCTATCTGCCCGCGGTGTTCGCCCGCGAGAGCCCACGCCGCAAGATCCCGGTCGTCTCCATCATCGGCTCCTCGGTGGTCTACGCGATGTTCTGCATGAGCAGCTTCGCCGACCTGATCGTCTTCGACGTCTTCCTCACCAACCTGGGCATCCTGCTGGAGGTCGCGGCCCTCATCGCGCTGCGCATCCGCGAGCCGCACCTGCGCCGCCCCTTCCGCATCCCCGGCGGCTGGTTCTCGGTGGGCCTGGTGACGGTGTCCCTCCTGGGCATCAGTGTCTGGGCCACCTGGCAGCAGTATGTCTCGGAGGGCCGGCAGGCCGTGGTGTACTGCCTCGTCGTGGTCGGCGGCTCGTTCCTGCTCTACTTCCCGCTCGCCCGACGGGCCGACCGCCTCGCCCGCACCGCGGAGGCGCCCTTGGGGACGGCCTCGGAGACGGCCTCGGTCTGACCGGGTGACTGCGGAGACCGGTGACCGGTGGCCGGGCGTCGGCCGGCAGGCCCACCCGGGTACCGGCGCCCATCGTCCCTGCCCCGCCCGTGAATCCGGCCCGCCGGAACGCGAGCCGCCCACCGCCCGCAACCGGACGAATGGCCGTCCCGCCACGCTCCTTCCCCGCAGCGGTGAGGCACGACCCCTCCCCTCCCCGAAGAGGTGAGGCACGACCCCACCCCCCGCCTAAGCGGTGCGGCGCGACGCGCCGGGGAAAGGCCCTTCGCGGCGCGCGCCCCGGCCGCCCGGTCAACTCCGCGACGGCAGGGGCACAGGGCACATACAAGTCACCGACCGATCCGCCGCACGGACACCTCCTCGCCGTCCCAACGCGGCCACGCGAACCCGGCGGTGCCCGGCGATCCGTGCCACGCGAAACGCGCCCAGCTCTGCCGGAGGGTCCGGCCCAGGGCTTCTACGGTGGCCCAGTCGGTGGTGCCCAGGACCGGGCTCCCGGCCCACGCCTCCCGCGTCCCCAGCAGGAACGGCACCTCGATGCCGTGCACCGCGCCGAACCCCCCTTCCACCGGCGCCCAGCCGAACTCGTACACGAAGGCCGCTCCACCGGCGTCGAGGACCCGGCGGCCGATCTCGTGCGCGGGCTCGATGAACGTCGTACGGGACATCGCCGCGACGGCCTCCTCGGGCACCGGGGTCGGGGCGCCGACGACGAACGCGCCGCCCTCCCGGGAGGTGCAGCCGATGACGAGATCCGGCACGGGCGCCGACCGGAAGGTCCGCTCACGGGTCCCGGCGTCCGGGAACGGAGCCGTCAGCGCGGGCCGGAACGACACCGTCCCCGCCCGCGACGGCGATGCGGTGTTCCACCGCTCGGTCCTGGCCTGGGCGTCGAGGATCGCCCGGACCGGGAGGGTCCGCAGATCGCCCCCGGCCGCCTCGGCGAAGCGGGGCCCGGCCGCGAACGCCTCGTCACGGGTGGGGAGCCTGGACAGGGCCGGTGCGCTCTGCGCGATCACCCGGCGGATCAGCCGCCGGGCGCGCGGGACCGACAGCAGCGCGAGCGCCGAGGTCGCCCCGGCGGACTGGCCGAACAGGGTGACGTTCGCCGGATCACCGCCGAACGCGGCGATGTTGTCGCGCACCCACTCCAGCGCGAGGATCTGGTCGTACAGGCCGAGATTGCCGTCGCTGACGCCTTCGAGGGCCAGGAAACCCAGCGCGCCCAGCCGGTAGTTGACCGACACGACGACGACATCACCGTCGGCGGCGAGCCGCCCGCCGTCGTGCTGGGGGAGCGTGCCGCCACCGGTCAGATACCCGCCGCCGTGCACCCACACCATCACCGGCCGGTTCCCGGTGAGAGCCGGTGTGGTGATCGCCAGATACAGACAGTCCTCGGACTGCGGCGGCTCGTTCCGGTGCGGGCCGTAGACCGGTTCCAGACGGGAGGGCAGTTGCGGGCAGACCGGGCCCGGCCGGGTCGCGTCGACGGGGCCGCCGTGCCGGTCGGCGCGGACCGGCCGGGCGAACCGCTCGGCCGTTCCGTAGCGGATCCCGGGGAACCGCAGCAGCCGGTCCGTGCCACGGAGGCCGGTGACCGGGCCGGACTCTGGGCGGGCGAGAACGGATCCGGTGGGGGTGACTGTGCTCATGGTGGGGTTCCTTGTTGTGTGCGTGGGGGGGACTGGGGGTTCGGCCGGGCGGGGCCGCCCCGGCACTGGCAGCGGCGGAGGCGGCACCGGCACGGTCATGCGAGTGCGGCGCGCCGCCGCCCGGCCAGCAGCAGGACGGTCAGCCCCAGCACCGGCAGCGCCGTCAGCACGAGGAACACCGTCGACAGGCTCGCCACCCCGCCGAGGCCGCCCACCAGGGAGGCGCCGACGCTGGCACCGGTGAAGGACACCAGCGTCGCGATCCCGATGGCGACGCCACGATCGGCGGCGTCCACCGCCTCGCTGACGGCCGACATCATGGCGGGCTGGCCCATCGCGAACGACACGGTGGTCAGGGCGACGCCCACCGCCAGCACCGGAGCCGAGTCCATGGCGGCCCCGGCCGCGGCGACCAGCAGGGCCAGCATCGCGAGGGTGCAGGCGACGGTGATGGCGAGCCGGGCACCCAGCTTGGCGAGCGCCTTGCGGCAGAACGACGGCGCCACCAGTCCGACGACCGCCGCGGGCAGCATCAGCAGACCCGTCTCCAGCGGCGTCCAGCCCCAGCCCGCGGCCACACTGGGCACCCCGACGAGCAGCGCGAACCAACTCGCCGGGATGGCGGAGGCCGCGAACGCGCTGCGCAGCACGACCGGGTTGGTGACGACCGGGCGTGGCAGGAACCCCTGCGGCCGGGCCCGCACCCAGGCGACGACAGCGGGAGCGCCCGAGGCGAGGAGCACCGCGCCGATGACGCCCGTGACCGCACCCGACGACGGCGACTGCAACAGCAGGACGAGCCCGGACGCGGCGGTCGCCACGAGCAGGGCGCCGGTCCGGTCGATACGGTTGCCGGAACCGCCGGACGGCGCGAGCCGGGCCAGGCAGGGAAGGGCGAGCAGCCCGAGCGCGGGCATGGTCACCGCCAGCCGCCACCCCCCGAGATTCTCCAGCGCACCGCCGATGAGCGGGCCCAGCGCGCTGAATGTGGCACCCACCCCGGTCACCCGGCCCAGTGCCGCACCGCGCGCCGGACCCTCCCAGAGCGCCGAGAGCAGCGCGGTGGTCAGCACCGCGATGCTCGCCCCACCGAAGCCCTGCACGATCCGCGCGACGAGCAGCAGCGGGAACGACGGGGCCAGCGCGGCGGCGACCGCGCCGACCGACATCGTCACCACCCCGACGATCAGCGGCACCCGCAGCCCGTACGCGTCGGCCAGCCGTCCGTGCAGCGGGGTCGCCACGGCCAGCATCACCGTGTAGACGCTGATCGCCCAGGCGGCGCCGCTCGCGCTGATGTCGAACTCACCCGAGACCTGGGGCAGGCTCACCGCGAGGGCGGACGTACCGGTGGTGGCGAGTCCGTAGACGACTCCGAGAAGAGCGGGAATCCACCCGGGGGCCCGCCCGCCACGGGGCGTTTCCTCGTCGTCCCTATCGCCCTTCTCGCCCTTCTCGCCCTTCTCGGCCGTCTCGCCCTTCTCGTCTTTGTCGACGCTCACGCTCTGTTCTTGCTGATGCTCATGAGGTTCTCCGGTGGCTGTGGAGGGCGGGGGTGTCGACGCACGCCGCCACCCTCGGTAACTGAACATTCGTTCATTCATGGAGGGCGGCGTAGCGCCCCGTCCCGGCGGGTGCGGCCCGTGATCGGGTGGGATGTGACCGAGGTCATGGAGGGCGCCGAATCCGGCGTCACCGGTTAAAGTGCCTCGTGGCCGAGACATCGCAGCGAGCGCGCAATCCACGAGGGCAGGGCGACCGGCTCCGCCTGGAGATCCTGGAGGCAGCCGCACGCCTGCTGTCCGAACTGGGCGGCGAGGAAGGGCTGACGATCCGTGGCGTCGCCCGCGCCGCGGGCATCTCGCCCGGCGCCATCTACCAGCACTTCGCCGACAAGTCGGCACTGGTCAAGGGGCTGATCGGGTACGACTACGAGCAGATCTCGCAGGCCATGGACGCGGCCGACGAGTCATGCCCGCCGGACGCCGTGCTGGAGCGGGTGCGGGCCCAGGTGCGCACCTACTGTCAGTTCGTGGTGGACAACCCCGGTCACTACCGCCTGCTGATCAACCATCAGCCCCTGACGGCCCCGCGGAGCGGGCCGATGATCGACCTCGTCACCAAGGTGGCCACGGCCTTCGAGCGCTGCCAGCGGGCCGGCGTACGGCTGCGGTTGCCGGCGCGGCGAGCCGCGGTCCTGGTCTTCACGGCCGCCCATGGCCGGGTCGCGCTCTGGCACTCCTCCGGGGATCCGGTGGCCGCCGACGCCCTTTTCGACTTCGTCGATGAGGTGGTGTGGCTCGTCACCGAATGACCTCGGTGGTGTGGAGTGGCGTAGGTGGGGGTAGGCGGCACGCCGCGCTAGGTAACTGAACAAATGTATAGTCAACTGCGCTCGTGAACGAGCCCGCGGGTGAGGTCCCGGAACGTCAGGACGGGTAGCCCGATCGAAGTGATCGGGCTACCCGTGGTCCGTGTCGCATCACCGGCTGTCCGTCGTCCGGCAGCCGGTGACCAACCGGCTCAGCCTTCCGCTCGTCACCCCGCCTGGGGCCTGAGGGCCGCCATCCGGGCCTGGATCCGCGCGGGATAGACCTTGGTGACGACGGCCGGGACGACTAGCCCCACCCCATGGGCCAGACCCTGGAGCCAGCCCGAGGCGTCCGTCAGCTCGCACACGGTCAGCGCGACGAAGATGAAGGTGAACCCGCCCGCCCACACCGCGGTGATGACATTGTTGACGGCGATGAAGCCGGGGTGATTCCAGTACTCCTCCGGCGCCTGCCTGCGGGCGATCCCGAGGGTGAAGGGGCGATGGACGGCCAGGCTGAACCACGCGGTCCCGGCCAGCCAGACGAAGGACAGCGTGCCGTTGTACTCCGCGACCGCCGAGTCGGGGGAGATGAAGGCATAGGTCCCGATGACGGCGAAGTAGATGATGCTGCTGGCCTCCAGGACCAGGGCGTCGAGGGCCACCCCCCGGCGCCGGTCCTGAAGGAGCAGCAGCACCCCGGTGACGAAGCCTGCCACCGCGCCCCAGCGCCAGTCGGCGACCGCCGAGACGACGCCTGACGCGATCCAGGGGACGAACCCGCGGATGTATCCCATGTGATGCCGGTCCTCTCATTGTTGAGCTTCCGTCCCTGGCGGGCGGGAGGGCGAAAGCCACTGCGCTACTTCTGCTTCTGCTAGTGCTACTGCTAGTGCTCTGCTGCGGGTGTCAGCCGGTCTTGTCGGCGAGGAAGTCCGTGATGTGGCTCATGGTCTCCTCGGTGGACCAGGGCAGGACGTTCTCGGCGTCCTCGGAGCCGTCCGCGGCGGTCGCGGCCGGGCCGAAGGTCATGTCGCCGTGGCCCGCGCCGGTGAGCACCACGCGCTCGGCGTCCACACCCTCCTCGGTCAGGGAGTTGAAGAGGTTCAGCGTCTGGCTGGGGGAGACGAGCGGGTCGGCGCTGCCGTGCAGGAGCAGGAACGGCGCCGTGTCGGAGGTGATGTGGGTGGCGGGGTCGGCGGCGGCCACCTCGCTGGTGTACTCCTTGGTCGACTTGGTGGTACCGGCACCGTAGACCCACTGGGCGGCCGGGTTGCCCGCCTCGTAGTTGCTGTCCTTGGCGGCCTGGTCGTAGTCGTCCGCGATGCGGGAGAGGTTCGCGGGGCCGAACTCGTCGATGACGCCCTGGACATCGCTGCTCTGGTCGAGATGGTCGCCCGCGTCATAGGTGTCGTCGCCGTTGGTGACCCCGGTCATGGCGGCGAGGTAGCCGCCGGCCGACTGGCCCCAGACGAAGACATTGTCGGTGTCGATGTTGTAGGTGTCGGCGTTGGCCCGCAGATAGCGGATCGCGGACTTCACATCCGTCAGGGCGTCCGTGTAGGTGCCGCCGTCGACGGTGGTGCGGTACTGGATGCTGGCGACGACATAGCCCTGGTTGGTCACATAGGTGCGCTGGTCGAGGTTGCCGGTGCGCTCGGCGCGCTGCCAGCCACCGCCGGTGAGGTAGACGACCAGGGGCTTGGCCTCGGAGGTGTCCTTGGGTACCTGGATGTCGAGCTTCAGCTCGGTGCTGGTGCCGTCGGTGGTGGGGGTGGAGTAGGTGATGTCGTTCGTGGTGGTGACGGCCGAGGTGTCGCAGGTGATCGCGGGGCCCTGAGGGTCGATGACGGTGCTGGTGCTGTTGTCGGTCTCCTTGATGCTGGTGGCCTCGCCGAGGTCCATCGCGCCGCCCGCGGGCATGTCGGACGGCATGCCCTCCGGCATGTCACTGGGCATGCCCTCCGGCATGTCACCGCCCTGGGGCATGCTCATCTCCGCGGTCGGGCACGACGACGGGGACGCCGAGGAGGGCGCGGCGGCTGCCTCGTCCGAGGAGTCGTCGGAGGAGCAGGCGGTCAGCGCGAGCGCGGTCACCAGGGTGACGGCGATGAGGGCGGTGCCCCTCGCCCGGCGTCGCGCCGGGCGCCGGCGGCCGATCGTGGCGGGGTCGGTGGGGCTGGAGTGTTGGTGCAGCACGGATTCTCCCGTGGGGTCTCGCGGAATGGTGCGGTATACGGAGATCGGATCTCCGTTTCCATTTCCCTACTCTACATGAAACGGAGATAGCATCTCCGTTTCAGGGTGACGAGGCGCCGAGAGCAGGGAAGGGGAGGTGGTGGTGGGGGTGGGCGTGGGGGTGGGGGCGGGGGTGAGGAGCCGGGGTGGTCGGGCAATCGATGCGCCCGACCACCCCGAGGGGCGACGGCGAGGCCGTGCGGGCCCGTGCGAGGCCGTGCGAGCCCCTGCGGGCCCATGCGAGGCCGCACGAGGCCGTACGAGCCCCGGGCCCGTATGAGCCCCGTGGTGCTACCGGGCGGCGTACCCGGTGATCCGGCCCATCCACGTGATCATGTCGCCGGGGTCGTCGTTGGCGCCGTGGCCGCCGTCCCAGAACATCTTGAAGTTGACCTCGTCGCCGAGGTTCTGGGTCTTGAGGGCGAGGTTGGTGATGGCGGTCAGGGAGTGTGTGGTGTCGCTGGTACCGATCCGCAGCCACCACCGGCGCGCCCGCCGCGGGTTCTCCTGGCTCAGATAGTGCATCGGGTTGACCAGCCGGACCTTGTGCGGGATGTCGCTGTCGACGGTGGCGGTGCTGTCGCCGGTCGCGTAGCGCAGGCCGAAGTCGGTGAAGTGGCGGGCGTTGCGGGTGGCGTCGCCGAAGTAGCCGGGTTCCGGCTGGGCCATGTTCTTGTCGTCGAACGCCGGGAGGGAGCGGGACCGGCCCACATGCTCGATGAAGCCGTCCCAGGTGAAGGACGCCTTGCTGCCCGACCAGGTGATGAAGGGGTTGGCGGTGAGATAGGCCGCCCGGTCGGCGGTGGAGAGGGACCGCAGACGGTGGGTCGCGGCCGGCCGGAGGTAGTTCTCCAGCAGGTAGCGGTCGTAGTTGGCGGCGGTCACCCGGCCGAAACGGTTGATGCCCCGGACGCCGAGCGATGCCTGGTACGCCGCGAACTGCGAGGCCAGTTCCTTGGAGGCCACCTGGTCGACCAGCGCGCCGGACAACTCGGCCGAGCCGAACATCCACTCGTACGCCTTGTCGGCGTTGCCCAGGTCGATGATCGGGCAGAAGCAGGCGGACGCGAACACCGCGTCGCTCGCCTTGGCCGCGCCGATCTCCTGGAGGTAGGGCTCGAACAGCGGGCTGCCCGCCGAGGCGCCCAGCACGGCCGAGAAGGCGCCACCGGCGCTGCCGCCATTGGTGATGATCTTGCTCGGGTTGCCGGGCAGCGAGCCCCTGTTCCGGTGGATGTACCGCAGCGCCGCCTTGAGGTCGACGATCCCGGCGGGCGCCTTGCCGTAGTACGTGCCGTCCTTGACGTTGTTCCGGCCCCGGGCGCCCGAGGTGACCACGACATAGCCGGCGGCGAGGGCCAGCTCCGCGTTCCGGCCCCGGTCGCCCGCCCCGGGGGGCAGCGGGCCGTTCGTGGGTCCCGGGGTGGGGGTGCCGCCTCCGCCGCCGGTGTTGCCGGAGGCGGTGCCCGCCATGAAACCGCCGATCGGGATGTAGAAGAAGATCGGGGCGCGGGAGGCGTTGACCGCCTTCCCGTCGATCTCGAACGGCTCCTCGACCTTGAGGCTCTGGTAGGTCGCGTCCACGGGCCGGGACACATAGACGACGTTCTGCCAGAGCCGGTAGGTGACCCGCTTCTGGCTGCCGTCGGCCGTCGTGACGGTCTTCGTCGCCGTGGTGTACGCGGTCCGGGGGAATGCCAGTGAGTCACCGGTCGACGCCGCCGCGTCCCGCGTACCGCCGCTGTACCAGGCGGTGGCCGCTCCCGCGGCGGTGGCTGCCGTACCGGAAAGGAAGATTCGGCGCTTCACATCGTTGTCCTTCGCGGAGTGCGGGTGGGTGGGGCCACTCTCCGACGGCTGACGCTCCTGGCGGCGGTGCGGGCGGGTGGCGCTCGGCCTGTGCCGCGCAGGGGAGTCGGGTCGGCGGGTATCGGGCTGTGCGGTCGCGGCTCCCTGGTCTGGCGAGCTGTACCGGAGCCGATGCGGTGGCCTCGTCGCATGGGGTGCGATGCGCTCAAACTGCCTGCTGCTCTTCGGTCGGCGCGTCCCCTGGACGCCGTCACTCCCGCCTACGGCGTCCGCCGTATCCTGCCGCGCGGCCTACGCGGGGCGGCGTAGGGCGGGCGGGTCGCCGGGACCCCTGGCCGCCGTAAAGGCGCAGCTCGCCGCGTGGGTGCGGTACGGCGGGCGCGGACAGGGCGGCTCCGGTTCCGCTGCTGCGGGCGGGGTGTCCGCACCGGCTGCGGCGCGTACGGTGAACGGCGTGAACGGTGTGCGTGTGCTCCGGCCGCGGGAAATGGCTGCCCGGGGCTCGGTGGCGAGTGCGAGTGCGAGTGCGAGTGCGAGTGCGAGTGCGGGTGAGGGGACGCGTGCGCGTGCGCCGGGGGGAATCCGTGGCCGGGTGCCCGGACATCCGTTCCTGGTCGACGGGGCGCTGGCGGCTGTCTGCGCGGGCATCGTCCTCCCCGGATTCCTCGGCGAGGGCGTCCCGGTAGGGTCCGCGGTGCTGGTCACCTTCCTCTCGGCGGCGCCGCTCACGGTGCGGCGGACCATGCCGGTGCCCGCCCTCGCCATGACGGCCGTCGTCTTCCTCGCCGTGCTGCTGTGGAGGGGGGAGCCCGGCCCGGGGATCGTGTGCTGTCTGGTGGCGCTGTACTCGGCTGCCGTGGCGGCCTCGCGCACCCGGGCGGTGATCGTCGGCACGGTCACCGCCGCGGTGATCTCGGTCCCGGCGCTCCTTGTGACGGGCCGTCACTTCTTCGACCCCGCCAACTTCGTCCTGATCGCCTGGCTGGCCGCGGCCACCGCCATCGGTGACGCGGCCAGGAGCCGGCGCGCCTACATCCGGGCCATCAAGGACCGCGCCGAGCGCGCCGAACGGACCCGGGAGGCGGAGGCGTCCCGGCGGGTGGCCGAGGAGCGCCTGAGGCTCGCCCGCGAACTGCACGACATCGTGGCCCACAGCATCACCGTGATCAACTTCCAGGCCGGAGTGGCCGCCGAACTGCTGCGCCGGGAACCCGACGCCGCCGAGACGGCGATCGAGCATGTCATCACGGCGAGCGGCGCCACGCTCTCCGAACTCGGCACCATCCTGACCGTCCTGCGCCAGCCCGACGGCGACGCCCCGGCGCAGTCCCCGCCGGAGCCCCTGCCCGGCCTCGACCGCCTCGACGATCTCCTCGCCGGATTCCGGGCCGCCGGTCTGGCGATCGACCTCCAGCACGACGGGGCGCAGACCCCCGCCCTGAGCCCGGCCGTGAGCCTGGCCGGGTACCGCATCATCCAGGAGTCCCTGACGAACGCGCTCAGATACGCCACGCCCCGGACGGCGACGGTACGTCTGTCCAGCACCGCGCACCGGCTCCGGATCACGGTGGTCAACCCGGTCGACGGCGGTGCGGCGGGGCGGGATTCAGCGGCCGGGTCCGCGGCGCCTCGCCGGGAACGCTGGGGGACCGGGAGCGGTCTGCTGGGTCTGCACGAGCGGGCGGCCTCGGTCGGCGGTCACCTCGATGTCGAGCGGGACACCGAGCGGTTCAGCGTGGACGCCCTGCTTCCCGCCTCCCGGCCGGAGCAGCCCGGCCGCCGCCCGGCTCACGGGTAGCGATCCGGTGCCGGTGGGCCCGGTCCTAGAGGTCCGCCGCCGAGGGGCGGGCCAGCCCCGTCTGATAGGCGAACACCACGAGCTGTGCCCGGTTCCGGGCGCCGAGTTTGGCCATGGCCCGGTGCACATGGGTGCGGACGGTCTGGCGGGAGATGATCAGATAGTCGGCGATGACCTCGTTGGACAGTCCCTCGGCCACCAGCGCCACGATCTCCCGCTCGCGGTCGGTGAGATCGGCCAGCTGCCCGGACACGGCGGGCGGCGGTCCGTCGGGCAGCGCCAGATATCTCGCGATCAGGGTCTGGGTCGCCTTGGGGGAGAGCAGCGCCTCGCCGCGCGCCGCGATACGGATGGCCTCCGGCAGTTCCGCCGGGCGCATCCCCTTCCCCAGAAAGCCGCACGCCCCGGCCCGCAGGGCGGTGAGGATGTACTCGTCCACCTCGTAGGTGGTGAGGATGACGATGCGGACGCCGTCCAGTGCCGGATCCGAGACGATCTCCCGCGTGGCGGCGAGACCGTCCAGCTCGGGCATACGGATGTCCATGAGGACGACATCCGGTGTGGTGCGGCGGACGACCTCGATGGCCTCGCGGCCCGTCGCGGCCTCGCCCACCACCGTCAGATCGGCGGTCGAGTCGATCAGAACGCGGAAGCCGCCCCGCAGCAGTGCTTGATCGTCGGCGATGGCCACCCGGATCGAGGCATCGTTCATGCCGACACCATACGGCAAAGCGGAGACTTAGTCTCCGGGTAAGTGCGGGGCTGTCCCGGGAGCGGCCGGACCGATGCCGCCGAGTTCCCCGGATCCGAGGCCCGTGAGGCCGCGATGCCGAGTACGGGGTGCCGCTCCGGCGGGGACCGGCACTCATGCCGATGACGCCCCCTGAGCGCGCCACCGCCGGAGAGCCTCCCATTGCGCCGGCGCGGCAGAGACGGGCGCCGCCCCTCCTGAGCGTGACGGAGGGGCGGCGCGGCCGGGATCAGCGGACCGGTGCCCGTCGTCGGCGGTGGCGGCGGCGGTCGCGGCGGAGCCGTTCGTGTCTCCGGGTCCTCCAGCCCTCCAGTCCTCCAGTCCGTCAGTGCTTCAACCCTTCAGTCCTCCAGTGCTTCAGTTCTTCACCACCGCCCGCTTCGCCGCCTGGATCTGCTCGTAGACATGTGTCCGCAGTTCGGTGAAGCGAGGGGTGACCCGGGTGTGGAGCTGATCGC
This sequence comes from Streptomyces sp. NPDC004610, assembly GCF_040609715.1. NCBI lineage: Bacteria > Bacillati > Actinomycetota > Actinomycetes > Kitasatosporales > Streptomycetaceae > Streptomyces > Streptomyces sp. NPDC004610. The sequence goes on from NZ_JBEXLA010000031.1 coordinate 30,754, forward strand.
GCTCGTCGGGCAGGTCGACGGAGAGTTCGTCCTGGACGACGGTCGGTGAGGCGGACAGGACGATCACCCGCTCACCGAGGTAGACCGCCTCGTCGATGTCATGGGTGACGAACAGGATGGTGATCCCGCGCTCCCGCCACAGCGTTCGCACCAGGTCCTCCAGATCCGCGCGGGTCTGCGCGTCGACCGCCGCGAACGGCTCGTCCATGAGGAGGACCTGCGGCTCGTAGGCCAGGGCGCGGGCGATGGCCACACGCTGCTGCATGCCCCCGGACAGCTGCCAGGGGTAGGCGTCGGCGGCGTCCGGGAGTCCGACGGACCGCAGCGCGTCGGCGACCAGCTCCCGGCGCCTCGCCTTCGGTGTCCCCTTCTGCTTCAGGGGCAGATCGACGTTCTCACCGACCTTCATCCACGGGAAGAGACTGCGCCCGTACTCCTGGAAGACGATCGCCATGCCGGGCGGCGGCCCGGTGACCGCCTCACCGGCGAGCAGCACCTGTCCACCGGAGGGTTCGAGCAGTCCCCCCATGCACTTCAGCAGGGTCGTCTTGCCGCAGCCCGACGGGCCCACCAGACAGACGAGTTCACCGGCCTTCACCGTGAAGGTGAGGTCCCGGACCGCCTCCACCTGCCGGCCGGACCCCTGGTAGACCTTCCTGAGGCCACGTACGTCGAGCATGGTTTTCGCCCTTTCGGAATGTTCACTCACGACCGCCGGGTGGACGCGCGCAGGCCGTGGTACCAGCCGAGCACCCGGCGCTCGGCGAACTGGAAGGCAAGGGAGAGCAGGAAGCCGAGCAGACCCAGGATCAGGATCCCGGTCCACATGTCGGCGATGGCGAAACTGCGCTGGAACTGCACCACCGTGAAGCCGATCCCGTTGTTGGCCGCGAACATCTCGCTGATGACCATGAGGATGATGGCGACGGACAGGGCCTGCCGCAGACCGGCGACGATCTGCGGACTCGCCGAACGCAGCACCAGATGGCGCAGCCGCCCCACCCCGCGCAGATGATAGGTGCGCGCCGTCTCCAGCATGACCGAGTCGACCGCGCGCACCCCCTCCACCGTGTTGAGGAGGATCGGCCAGACACAGCCGCTCGCGATCACCACGATCTTCATCGTGTCGCCGATGCCCGCGAACAGCATGATCACCGGTACCAGCACCGGCGGCGGCACCGCCCGCAGAAACTCCAGCACGGGCTCGCAGAACGCCCGCACCGCCCGGTACGAGCCGATGAGGGTGCCCAGGCCGATGCCCACGACCGCCGCGAGCAGATAGCCCGCGGTCAGCCGGAGCACACTGGGCAGCAGATCCGCCCGCAGCCGCTCCCCGGTCCACACCGAGGGGAAGGTCTCCAGGATCGTGCGCAGCGGCGGCCAGAACGGGTCGGTGCTCCCGTCCGACGCGGCCCACCACACCGTCAGCAGCACAGCGGGCAGGCCGATCGCGAACAGCAGTTGCCGGGTCAGCGCCCTCATGACACCACCTCCCCGCGCACGGACTGGTGCCAGGCCAGCGCCCTGCGCTCCACTGCTCGGGCACCGACGTTGATCAGCAGCCCGAGGACTCCGGTCACCGTGATCAGGGCGTACATGTCGGGCACGGCCTGTGATGCCTGGGCGACCGCGATGAGGGAGCCCAGCCCCGGTGCCCCGATGACCAGTTCGGCGGTGATGGCGAGCACCAGGGCGACGGCCGCGGCCAGCCGGATGCCGGTCATGACATAGGGCAGCGCCGTCGGCCAGGTCACATGCCGGACGCGGGCCCAGGTGCCCAGCCCGTACGACCGCGCCGTCTCGTCGGCGACGGGGTCGACGTCCTGGACGCCGTACAGCACCTGGAGGAGGATCTGCCAGAACGACGCGTAGACCACCAGCAGGAGGACCGAGCGCAGTTCGGAGCCGTACAGCAGCACGGCCAGGGGGATCAGCGCCACGGACGGGATGGGGCGCAGGAACTCGATGGTGGAGGCGGTGGCACGCCGCAGGAACGGTACGAGGGTGAGGAGCAGGCCGACGAGGATGCCGGCGCCCGAGGCGAGGGCGAGGCCGAGGACCCAGCCGGTCAGGGTGTCCCCGAGCGCCGACCAGAAGGCCGGGTCGCCGAGTTCCTCACCCAGTGCGCCCGCGATGCGGCTCGGCGGGGGGAAGTAGTCCGTGCTGACGAGGCCGAGCCGTGGCACGGCCTCGCCGACGGCGAGGAAGGCCGTGAGGCCCGCCGCGCCGAGGGCGAAGTTCGGAGGGTTCACGGCAGCAGCTCGTCCAGGTCCGGGGCGGTCTTGAACAGGCCGTCCTGCTGGCCGAGTTGCTCCAGCTTCTCCACGGAGGAGCGGCTGATGTCCTCGGGCCACTTCGGCAGGGTCACCTTCGACAGGACCGAGGACGGGATCTCCGTGTACGTGGCGACGATGTCACGGACCTCGTCCGGGTGGCCGTTGGCGTAGGCCAGCGCCTCCGCGGTGGCCAGCTGGAACTTCTCCACCACCTCCGGGTTCTGCTGCGCGTACTCCTGCGAGGTGAAGTACATGGCGACGGTGAGGTCCTCGGCCACATCCACATACGGCGAGGCGACCTGCACGCCCCCCTGCTCCAGGATCGTGGTCAGCGCGGGCTCGACGGCCATCGCGGCGTCGACCTGGCCCTTCTCCAGGGCGGCCGGCATCTGGTCGAAGGCCAGCTCCACGAACTTCACCTTCGACGGGTCGCCACCGTCCCCCCGCACGGACTCACGGACCGAGGTGTCGAGGATGTTCTTGAGGGTGTTGACGGCGACGGTTTTGCCCTCCAGGTCCTTGGGGGACTTGATCGAGCTGCCCTCCTGGACGACGAGCCCGCCGTAGTCCTCGCCGCTCACACCGGTGGTGGCCACACCGTTGGACACGGCCTTCACCGGGACGCCATTGCTCTGCGCGACCATCAGCGAGGTCGTGTTGCTGAAGCCGAACTGGAACTGCCCACTGACCACACCCGGCACGATCGCCGAGCCGCCCTGCGCCGTGGTCATCGAGATGTCGAGACCGTGTTTCTCAAAGATCCCCTGCTCCTTGCCGAGATAGAGGGCGGCCACATCGACGATCGGAATGACTCCGACATCGACACGGGAGACGCCGCCGCTCTCGGAGGCGGAACTGTCGGAGTCGGCGGACGCACCACAGGCGGTGGCGCCCAGCAGAAGGGCGACGGCGGCGATGCCGGCGAATAGGCGTTGCATGTTCTGTCCTCCCGCGGGCCGTGTCCGATCCGTTCCGGCCGGTCCGCGCGCAATGGGATGTGTTGGGGAGAAAGACGAAGGGTCATGACATGACGTCGGGTTCGACGTTGCCAAAGGTGTCGTCCGCGCTCCTCCCACACATCCCCCGGGGGCCGTCACCGGGGCGTACGGCGGCTGCCGTACGGGGGGTACGGGGTACGGCCGGGGCGGTAGCCGGGCGGGGGAGTCACCGGGCTCGGCGAGGGGTGCGACCGCCCGTGATGGCGGAAGGTGGCCGACTGGCGCACAGTGGAGGAAAGGGCCGGTGAAGAGACCTCTGTGAGGCGGATATGGCCATTTCTCAGAGTGAGAAGACGGTGACAGCCAGGAAGGGCCGGGAGAACGGGGGCGTTCGTGGCACGACGACCATCTCCGACGCCGTCGTGGCGGCCATCGCGGGGATCGCGATCCGCGAGACCGACGGAGTGTATTCGGTGGGCCGCGGAGCGTCGAAGGCCCTTGGCGCCGTCACCGGCCGCATACCCGGGACGGCCTCGGGCGACCGCAGTGTGAAGGTCGAAGTGGGCCAGAAACAGACCGCGGTCGATGTGGACATCGCGGTGGAGTACGGCATTCCCATCCATGAACTGTCCGGTGATGTCAGAAAGCGTGTCACCGACGCCGTGGAGACCATGACGGGTCTGGAAGTCGTCGAGATCAATATCAATGTCTTCGATGTCCACACGCCGCAGGACGACGAGTCGGACGGCGATGAGGAGAGCGTGCGGGTGCAGTGAGGGGCTGTGGCCCCCGACACCGGCCGGGGGCAGGGCCGCCGCCCCGGGCCCGCCCCGGAGCGGCGGCCGAGCCGTGCCGCTCGGCTGTCAACGGGGGTCCAGCGCCCGGCGGGAGGCGAGCGCGACCACCGCCGCCAGGACGGCGGGCAGGGCGAGGGCCAGGGGGAGCGACGTGAGCGTGGCCAGCGCCCCGATCGCCGCCGGGCCCGCGACGAGCCCGATGTAACCGACCGCGGTGACGGCACCGACGGTACGGGGCCCGCCCCGGCCCGCGGCGGTGATCAGCGACGGCACGGTGATGGACAGCCCCAGCCCCAGCGCCGCCCAGCCGACCAGGGCCCCGGCGACATTGCCGACGAGCAGCGAGCCGCCCAGCCCGACCGCCGCCACGACAGCACCCGTGCGCACCACGGCCGCGGCCCCGTAGCGGGCGGTCAGCCGGTCACCGAGGAGCCGTCCCACGGCCATCGCGGCGGAGTAGAGGGCGTAGGCCGCGGCGGCGACCGCCTCACTGGCGCCCAGCCCGCTCAGATGCACCGCCGACCAGTCCAGTGCCGCGCCCTCACTGAGCAGACAGGCCGCCGCGAGCCCGGCCAGCAGCCACACCGTACGGCGCGACGAGTCGGCGGGGTTGCGGGTGGCGCCCGCTCCGGCGGGGTCCGCGTCCAGTTGGGGTGCCAGGCGCAGGGCGGGGGCCGCGGCGGCGGCGGCGAGGGCCACCAGCACGCCGACGATGGTGAAGAGGAGGGTGTGGGAGATCCGGGCGGCGCCCGCGGCGAGGGCGGCACCGCCCACCCCGCCGACCGAGCACGCGGCGTGCAGCGACGCCATGATGGGGCGGCCGTAGGCGGTCTGGCAGTTGACGGCGGCCGAGTTGACACCGACGTCGAGGACGCCGTGCGCGAGCCCGAAGAGGGTGGCCGCCGCGATGAGCGTGGACAGGGAGCGGCACTGCGCCAGCAGCACCAGGGTCAGGCCGAAGACCGCGCCGGGACCCGCCAGCAGGCGCGAGGGTCCGTGGCGGTGGGCCAGATGACAGCCGAGTTGCAGTCCGGCGACCATGCCGAGGGCCGCCGCGAGAAGGACCAGGGAGAGGCGTCCGGCGCCGATCTGCGCGGCATCCTGGACGGACGGAAGACGGGCGCCCCAGACGGCCATCGCGGCGCCGAGACCGGCGAAGAACGCCGTCAGCAGCCGACGGGCGGTCTCCAGGGACACCGCCAGGGATGTGTGAGCCGACGCGGACGCCGCGCGCTCGCTCATACGGTGGCCCGGAGCAGGGCGGTGGGCCGCCGTCCGGTCCCGTGGCGGGTGGCCGGTTCGCCGGCCACCCGGGTGGGTGGGAGCGGCGGCTCGGATCGTGGCATCACAGACTCCTCGCAAGGGAAAGCGGAGCGGGTGGCGGCGGTGTACGCCTCGGCCGGCAGCGGTCGGGCCGTCAGGCCGAAGGTCGCGTCCATGAGATGAGGCAGGACGTGTTTACTGCCGGGGTGACGGGAAGAGCCCCGCGCCGAATTCCGCTGTGCGGAGAGCGGATCGGCGACTGCGCAAGGGGCTTGATCTGAATCACGGGACGAAGGACATGAGCAGCTCCGCGACCATCAGGTCTCTCGATCCCGAAGTCTTTGCTACCCGCGCCAATTGGGACAATTCATTGCGAGGGTGTAAATGGTGCGCAAACCGCCCGGGTAGGGGAAAGATCCGCTCACCGACACCATCTGAGCGCACCGGGGCAGGTCATGGGCGCGGAGATCGGCGGGGCAAACCGGAAAGGCGCACGGATCACGCGAAGCGGTCCGGCCGTCGGTGAACACGGGGAAAGCAAAGGTGATTTTCCGAATTGCCTCGTGCGATAACCCGATTCACGGTCCGCTGACGGCCGGTACCTGGAGAGCACACCCGCATGTCGGCACACACCGATCGGGGATCTCTTACGATTCGCATCTTGTCCGGGGAGCGCGGGCCACCCGAACCCCCGCCCGGGTGACCTCAGCCGCCGGCCGCCGCACCCCGCTCCGGCACCAGCCGAGGCACCAGGCGGACACCGGCGACCATGCCGACGACCTCCACCAGCGTCTGGGTGACCACGACGACCGCCGCGACGGCCATGTCCCCGGGCAGGGCGAGGGCCAGAGGGAGCACGACCAGGGAGTTGCGGGTCGCCCCGGTGAAGACGATCGCCCGCCCCGCGGGCACGTCCAGGCGGAACAGCCGGGCCACCCCCTTCCCCGCGCCCGCCATCACCACGAGGAACACCACGTAGAACGGGACGACGGCGGCCACGTCGGTCAGGCTGTCCCCGAGCCCCGGGACCTGCGAAGCCACCACGACGAACAGGGTGGCGGCCATCAGCGGCACCATCATGAAGGTCGCGGCGCCGGACACCCGTCGGCCGCCCGCACCGCGCGACGCCCATGCCTGGAGCGCCCAGGCCAGGGCGAGCGGGATCACGATCAGGACGACGAACGCCTCGACGAACGGGCGCACCTCGACGATGTCCGCGAGTTCCGGGCCCATGAAGAGATAGAGGAACCCCGGCAGCAGCAGCATCTGCGCCACCAGCAGGACCGGCGTCGCCGCCAGCAGCCGACGGCTGGAACCGCCCGCAAGCCCGGAGAAGACGATCACATAGTCCACGCACGGGCACAGCAGCACCAGCAGCACACCGAGCCGCACCGCCTGATCGTCCGGCAGGAACGCGAACATCGCCGCGACCACCAGCGGCACCACCACGAAGTTGACCGCCAGCGCCGCCGACAGGAACCGCCCGTCGCGCAGCGACCGCACCAGCTCCACGGCCGGGACCTGGAGGAAGGTGACGAACAGCAGCGCCCCGAGCACCGGGTTGATCGCGTGCTCCAGCCCCGGCCCGAGCCCCGGTGCCGCCCAGCCGAGCAGTCCCCCGACGGCCATCGCCGCCAGATAGACCGGGACCTGGTGGTGTTCCATCCGCTCGGCCAGGCCCTGCGGTCCCCGCTGCGACACCCGAACCGCTCCCTCGCGCCGTCCCTGCCGGCCACCTCGTGGCGGCCCTGTGCTCGCCGCCATTGTCACAGCCCACGGCAGGTGCCCCGACCTGCGGCTCCCGCTCCGCGCACGCCGTACCGCCGCATCGCCCGGCCGCTTCTCAGTGGTGCGCCCGCCCGGGGTGCGGGCCACCGGTGGGTCCGGGCCGGGTGCGGCGGCCCGCGGATTCCGCTGCGTCACCCCGCGCCGTAGGCGATCCTGAAGGCGCTCGTGCCGATGCGAACCGATCGATCCCGCGCTCAACCGCCGTGCAAGGGGAACCAGATGATCATGCCTCCGGTACTGCCGCCGCGTCACCCCCTGCTGCCCGAGCGCGAGCGGTCACGGGCGGTGCTCGTCGGGTCCAGCGCGGGGCTGCGCCATGAACCCTCGGTCGGGGAGCCGGAGGCGCTCGCGGGGCGGCTGGCGCGGGTACTGACCGTCCCCGGCCCCGGTGGCGCCTTCTACCGGGGGAACACCCGCGCGTTCCCCGGCGTGGAGCGTCCGGGCGAGGTCCTCGACGTCCTCCGGGAGTACGCGGAGGCGGCGTCGGACGTGCTGATGTTCTGGTTCGCGGGCGGGCCGGGGAGCGGGATCGGCCTCGATGCCGTGGCCGGGATCGTCGGGGGCAGCCGGGCGGCCCGTCCCGTGGTCGTTCTGGACTGCGGTGATGTGGACACCGCCCTGGGCACCTTCGCCGGTTCCGCGCCCAGGGCCGTCGTGATGGCCGCCGGGACACCCAGTTTCTGGCCCCTGGGGGACCCCTTCACCGAGACCCTGGTGGACGGCCTCGTCGAGGGGGTCCAGGACGGCCCCGAGGCACTGGACCTGGAGACCCTCCGCCACGCCATCGAGGCCGTCCACACCCGGACCCGCTACTACGTCGAGAACGAGCACATAGGCGGGCCCTCACGCGTGCTGCTGGAGGGGGACGGCGCCACGCGGCTCGCCCTGGGACTCAACCCCGCCTACGGCGTGGACCGCCCCGGTGCGCTGCCATCGCACCCGGATGTCGTGGACGCCCAGGAGTCGTGGTGACCCTCAGGCGCTCGTCACCGTCACCGGCCCCACCGGAACCGCGCAGCACAGCAGCGCGTGTCCCGCCGGGACCGGCGGGCCCGGGGTGATCAGATGGGCCGTCGTGCCGTCCACCCGTTGCAGACAGGTGCCGCACGCGCCCGCGCGGCAGGCGGAGGGCAGCCGGACACCGGCGGATTCCCCCAGGTCCAGGAGGGTGCCGTCGTCCGCGGTCCAGGTCGCCTCCGTGCCGCTCGCCGCGAAGCGGACCGTGAAGGGGCCCGGCGCCGGGGGCGGGCGGTCGGTGAGGGGTACCTCGACGGGTGAGAAGAAGTGCTCGTCGGCGATGGCGTCGGGGGCCAGCCCGGCGGCCAGCAGACCGGTGCGGGCCGCCTTCACGAACTCGGCGGGGCCGCACAGGTACGCCTCCCCGCCGGGGTCGGGCGCGAGGTCGGCGTAGTCGGCCTCGGTGGGGCGGCCGGGGCGGGCGTCCGGCGGGAGGGGGCCGCAGGTGCCGGTGACGTACAGCCGTCCCGTGGCGTGGGGGAGACGGGCGAGGAGGGCGGTGATGGTCGGCCACAGGGGGGCGTCCTCAAGGGTGCGGACGACATTGAGGACCGTCACCGGGCGGTCGGGCGTGCTGTCGGCCAGGGCGCGCAGGATGGGGAGCACCGGCGTCACCCCCACCCCGGCGACCGCCAGCAGCAGCGGGCGGGACGCCTCGGGGGACACCAGCGGGGAGCCGTAGGGGCCGGAGATGCGCAGGGGGGTGCCGGGGCGCAGGGTGTGCAGGAGGGGGGAGACCCGGCCGTCCGGTACCCGTTTGACGCTGATGGCGAGGGCGCCCGGGGTCGTGCCGGTGAGGGTGTAGCTGCGCCAGGTCGGGCCGTGGCCGTCGGCGAGGTGGACGCGCAGATGCTGGCCGGGGGCGGCGCCAAGCCCGGCGGGGTCGTGCAGGCGGACGGTGGTGACCGTCGGGCTCTCCTCGCGCAGGGCGGTGACGGTGGCGTAGCGGGGCCAGTCGGGTTCGGGGGCCGGGAGGGTGCGGGGGTCGGCGGGGGTGTCCAGCACGGTGAGCCGGTCGCCCTCGGTGACCGGTCCGGGCCGGACGACCCGGGCGTACACCCCGCAGTACAGATGCCCGAAGCGGGAGGCGAGCAGGACCGGGACGTTGAGGTCGCGGTGGCCGGTGTCGGGGTTGACGGTGGTGGCGCGGCAGCGGTCCGTGGCCTGGACGATGTCCAGTTCCGCCCCGCCCAGCGCCACCCGCCGGCCCACCAGGGCGAACTCCCGCCAGGGGCCGAGCCCTTCGACATACAGGTTGGCGCGGAACCGCCGGTGGTCGACCGGGACCCCGGCCGCGTCGGTGAGTGTTTTGACCGTGTCCAGATTGATCAGGGAGATCGGTGCCGTCGGCCAGTCCCACAGGGAGACACCGGGGGCGTCGGTGGTGACGGGGCCGTGGGGGCCGTCCGGGAACCAGGTCCGCAGGGCCGCGTCCGCCCGGTCGATGTCGCCGGGCAGGGGCAGACCGTCACGCAGCCGCAGGGTGATGCGGTCACCGGAGGGCGCGGTGACGCACAGCACGGCGACGCCCTCGCCCTCCTCGGTGAGGGTGACCGTGTGACGGGCGAGGGAGGCGTTCTTCAGCAGGCGCAGAAACGCGGTGCTGTCGGTCCAGCCGGTGTGCCGGCGCACCATCAGGGTGCCGTTGCGCAGCCCGATCACCCGGTCCAGGGGGAGCCCCTGCCCCGGGGTGAGGAACACCCGGGGCAGGGGCCGGCCCGCCATCGCCTTGACGGGGTAGCGGACGATCCGTGCCACCCGAGCGGTGAGACCCCGGTACGGGGCCGGTGGAATGGGCGGTCCGGTCACAGGTGGATCCAGGTGTCCGGGGCCGCCGTGCAGGGGCCGCCCGGGTGGAGTCTGAGCCGGGCGGCGGCGAGGTCCAGGCTCACGGTGAGCAGGGTCCGCCACTGGAGATGGAACGGCAGCCCGTCCTGGGGATGGCAGCACACGGGCGCCCCGTCACTGTCGTGCGCCCGCAGCAGCTCCGTCCACCGCTCGGGGTCGGGGTCGGCCAGCAGGGCGCGGTGGGTGTGCAGATGGGCGTGGCGGGCGTAGGTGCTGCCGGTGGGCGCCGCGTTCTCCCCGAGCGCCAGCACCGGGTCCAGGAAGTGATTGGTGTGCAGCAGGAAACCGTCCGCGTCCGGGCGGACGACGGCGACCCCCGCCGGGGAGATCTCGATGCTCGCCGCGTCCGCCCGCCGACCGTCGTAGGTGACGACGGTGAGCACGGTCGACGCCGTGACCCGGGCCGAGCGGGCGATGTCGACGGCCTCGGCGACCGTCCCCGCCAGGTCCAGGATCCGGCGGGCGACGACATGCACGGGTACGCCGATGCCGTCGCCGTCCTCGCGGTGGCTGAGGATGTTGAAGTGGACACCGAGGCCCGCCTCACTGACCCCGATCTTCGCCAGCGCACCGGCCTCCGTGAACGTCCGCACCCCGGGGCCCGACGCGCCCGCCCGGTGCCCGGTGAGGGTGCGGGCGAACGCCATCTCCTCGTGCCAGTCCCAGGTCTGGATGGTGTGCGGGGCCCCCGGACCCCCGACATGGACGGCGGTCGAGCACTCACCCTCGGCGGTCGCCCCGACCGTCGCCAGCACCTCCGTACGGGCGTTGACCAGGGCCAGTTCCCAGACCGGGAGCCCGGCCCCCGACGCCGACGCGGCGAGTTCCGCGTACAGGTCGGGGGCCCAGCGGGCGATCTCGTCGACGGCCTGCTCGCCGTGCGGCCGGAGATCGTGCGGGGCCACCCCGACGGCGTCGAACAGTTCGCGGTAGGCGGTGACGGTGGCGCGGATCCGGTGGCCGTGGGTCCGGCCGAAGGCGTGGCCGCGCCGGGTGGGGTCGGGGTCGTCGGAGTGGAAGGCGGGCAGGGCGGGTGCCGGGGCGGGCAGCGGCGGGGGGCCGCCCGCGGGGGAGAGTTCGGCGTGGGTCACCGGACGCTGCTCAGGATCGCGTCCCACATCACCTCGGAGGCCACCGCGCCCAGCGCGACGGAGGTCATGGTGTCCTGCCCGGTGCGCATCGGGTTGCGCGGCAGATCGACCTCGTCCGTGGTGAGCGTGAACAGGGTGTCGCCGTCCAGATTGGTGTGGAAGGGCTGGATGCCGCGGTGCATGGAACCGTGCACCTGACGGCCGAAGTAGGCCAGCTCCCGGTCGTCCAGACGGACGTTGGTGACCACGACCGAGATGGTGGTGTTGCCCGGCGCGGTCGCGGGCACCGCGCCCGGGTTCTTCTCGAACGCCTCCGCGTAGTCCAGCTGCGGCAGAGCGCGGGTGCCGGTCGCGGCGTCGTAGTTGCCGCGCAGCACACTGCCGTCCCGGTCCACGATCACCCCGACCGCGTTGATCACGGTCGCCGCGAGGATCCTGATGTCGCCGATCTGCCGGAACGCCGCGCCCTGCCCCGCGAACTCGGTACGGGAGTACTCGACCTTGCCGACCGAGGCGGACGCCCCCGCGCCGCAGCGGCCGACCGGGAACTCGCCGTGCCGGGCGGCACGCATCGCGGCCCGGCCCAGGGCGGCGTCCGGGGTGACGGCGTTGTCGCGGGCGCTGAAGTCGTAGATGATCGCCCCCGCCACGCACTTGAGCTGGTCCCAGTTGACGTCGTTGCCGACCCGGGTGAGGAGTTCGTTCGCGACGCCGGGCGCCGCGCCGAGCCCGTACAGGGAGCCGCCCGCCAGGCAGACGGCGTGGGCGAAGCTGTCGGCGCCGTAGGTGAGGCCGATGGCGCCGCCCCGGGCGTCGATGGACATCCGGGCACCGGCCGGGACATGGACGACGGTGACACCGGTGGGGCCCTCGGCGTACTCGGCGGTGCCGACCTCCACGCCGGGGAAGTCGTAGCGGACCGTGCGGTCGGTGCTGGGGCGCGGCTCGGGGTGGACGTCCTCGTTGCCCCGGCAGGGGCCGAAGACGGGGGCGCCGGTCAGGAAGTGCTCCGGGGCGGTCGCGGGGGTGTCGGGTGTGAGGGTCACAGGTTCTCCAGGAGGGTGCGGGAGTACGGGTGCTCGGGGGTGTGCCAGAAGCGGGCGGTGTCCGCGAGTTCGAGGATCCGGCCGCCCCGCATCACGGCGATGCGGTGGGCGGCGTAGCGGACGGCCGCGAGGTCGTGGGAGATGAACAGGGCGCCGAATCCGTGTTCCTGCTGGAGGTCGCGGATCAGGTTGAGGGTCTGGGCCTGGACGGACACGTCCAGGGCGCTGACGGCCTCGTCGAAGACGATGAAGCGGGGCCGGGTGATCAGGGAGCGGGCGATGGCGACGCGCTGGCGCTGTCCGCCGGACAGTTCGTGCGGCAGCCGGTCGGCGAAGCGTTCCGGCAGGCCGACCTGGTCGAGGAGGCCGGCGACCGCGCCGTGGTGGGCGCGCAGCCGGGTGCGGGTGGCGGCGGCGAGGGGTTCGGCGACGCTGTCACGGATGGTCAGCCGGGGGTTGAGGGACCAGTGCGGGTTCTGGAGGACAGCCTGGATGGCCCCGGCCGGGCCCCGGCGCCGGTGCGGCTCCCCGAGGAAGCGGACCGTGCCGGAGGTCGGGCGGAGCAGCCCCAGCGCCAGCGAACCGGTGGTCGACTTGCCCGACCCGGACTCGCCGACCAGCCCGAGCGTCTCGCCCGGGGCGATGGTGAGGCTGACGCGGTCGACGGCGGTGACCGGGCCGCCCTTGCCGCGCCGCCCGGGGAAGACGACGCTGACGGCGTCGAGTTCGAGGAGTGGACCGGAATCGCCGGTGACTTTCACGGGGCCGGTGTCCGTCACGGCGGGGTCTTCCGGGGTGCGGTCGACGGGGTTCACGGGGCCGCCTCCACGGGCGTGGTCGGGTGGGGCGTCGGCGTGCCCTCGCCGTCGAGCGGGTGATGGCACAGCACCGTCCGCTCCCGGAGGGACCGCGGCTCCGGCCGCACCGTGGCGCACCGGTCGGTGGCGGCGGGGCAGCGGGGCGCGAAGGCGCAGCCGGTCGCCGCGCCGGAGAGCACCGGCGGGGCGCCCGCGATGGCCCGCAGCCGGTCGCCGTCGACGGCACGCGCCGGGTCGGCGGCGGCGAGCGCGGCGGTGTAGGGGTGCCGGGGAGCGCCGAGGACGTCCGCGGTGGGCCCGTCCTCCACGATCCGGCCGCCGTACATCACCGCGATCCGGCCGCACCACCGGGCGACACCGCCGAGGTCGTGACTGAGCCAGACCAGGGTGGTGCCGTGCTCGTCGGCGAGGGTGAACAGCAGCCGCAGCACGTCCTGGCGGACCTGGGCGTCGAGGGCGGCGGTGGGTTCGTCGGCGATCAGTACGGCCGGGGTGCGGGCCATCGCCATGGCGATCACGACGCGCTGGGCCATCCCGCCGGAGATCTCGTGCGGATGGAGACCCAGGACCCGTTCGGGGTCCTTGATACGGACCTGCTCCAGCCGCCGGACGAGGTCCGCGCGGGCCGGTCGGCGGGTGCCCTTGGCGCGCAGGGTGAGGGCGAGCTGGCGGCCGATGCGCAGGGTCGGGTCCAGGGCGCCGACCGGGTCCTGCGGGATGAAGCCGAGGCGTTCGCGGCGCAGCCGGGCCAGCCGGTCGCGGGGCAGGTCGAGCACGGACTCGCCGTCCACCAGGACCCGGCCCGAGGGGAAGCGGGTGGTGTCGGGCAGCAGGCGGCCGATGAGCAGCCCGAGGGTGGACTTGCCGGACCCGGACTCCCCGACGATCCCGACATGCCCGCCCGCCTCGACGGCGAGACCGACACCGTCCAGGGCGCGGACCGTGCGCTGCGGGGTGCGGTACTCGGCGGTGACGTCGTCGATGAGGACGATGGGGCTCTTCCCGGCGGGAGCCATGGTGGCGGGGGTCATATCAGCGCCCTCGTTTCACGGGGTTCGAAGTGGTCGCGCAGGCTGTCCCCGATGAGGTTGATGGCGACGATCGCGGCGACCAGGACCGTGCCGGGCGCGATGATCAGCCAGGGGGCGTTGACCAGGTAGAGGCTGCCTTCCTGGATCAGCAGCCCGAGGGAGGCGTCGGGCAGTTGCACCCCGTACCCGAGGAAGCCGAGGCCGCCCTCGACGAGGATGCCGACCGACAGGGCGTAGGTGCCCTGCACGGCGATCGTGCCGGAGACATTGGTGAGGATGTGCCGCCGCATGAGGGTGAGCGCCGGTACACCGCTGATCCGGGCCGCGACCACGAAGTCCCGGCGGGCCACCGACCGCGCGGCGGTCGCGACCATACGGGTCATCAGCGGGACGGTGACCAGTACGGTGCTGGCCAGGGCGGCGGACCGGCCGGGGCCGAGCACCGCCGACACCAGCACGGCCAGCACGATGGACGGGAAGGCGTACAGGACGTCCGAGACCCGGGAGACGGCCTCGGCGGTACGGCCGCCCCGGTACCCGGCGAGGATGCCGAGCGCGGTGCTGATGGCGGCGGCGGTGACGACCGCGAGCGAGGACAGCAGCAGGGTCGTGCCGATGCCCTGGAGGAGCCTCGGGAGCAGGGAGCGGCCCAGGTTGTCGGTGCCGAGGACGGCGCCGGCGCCGGGCGGGGTGAGCCGCTCGCCGACGGTGGCCTCGGGGTCGCCGCCCAGGCCGGTCAGATGACTCAGCACGGTCGCGGCGACCAGCAGGAGCAGCACCCACAGCGCCACCCGGAACAGCCCGTCGAAGGAGCGCGGCGCGAGCAGTGACCGCAGCCGGGACAGGGCACGGCGGGGCGTGACCGGCTTGGTGTCCCGTGAGGTGAGGGCGCTCATGTCGTGGTCCTCCCGGCCTGGGTGCTGATCCTCGGGTCGATGACTCCGCAGACGATGTCGACCAGGACGTTGACGGCGATGAACACGGTCGCCGCGAGCAGGACCCCCGCCTGCACGATCGCGTAGTCCCGCCGGTCCAGGCCGTCCACCAGGAACGAGCCCAGCCCCGGGGTGTTGAAGAGCCGCTCCACGATCACGGCCCCGCCCAGCAGATAGGCGCTCAGGGTGGCCAGCAGGGTCAGGACGGGGAGGGAGGCGTTGCGCAGCACATGGTGGCGCACGATGTGGGCGGTGGACTCGCCCCGGGCGAGGGCGGCGGCGACATGCGGTTCGACGAGGACGCCGAGGACCGCGTCCCGGGTGGTGCGGGCGACGGCCGCCGTGCAGAACACCGCGAGGACCGCGGCGGGCAGGGCCAGGGACAGCACCGACCGGAACGGGCCCTGGTCCCAGGGGACATAGACACCGACGCTCAGGCCGAGCCCGTACCGGGTGAAGACGAAGACCACGAGGGAGCCGACGACGAATTCGGGCAGGCTCAGCCCCAGGCTGCCCAGGACGCGGCCGGTCTTTCCGCCGCCCGCGCCCCGGATCCCGGTGAGCACGCCCAGCGGGACACCGATGAGGACGGTCACGCACAGGGCGAGGACGGTGAGGGTGACGGTGGCCGGCAGCCGGTCGGCGAACTCGGTCGCCACCGGGGTCTGGCTGGCCATCGAGATCCCGAAGTCGCCGCGGGCCGCGTTCAGCAGCCAGTGCGCGTACTGCTCGGGAAGGGAGCCGCCCAGGCCGTAGCGTTCGGCGGCGGCGGCCTTGTCGGCGTCGGTGGCGAGCGGGCCGAGGACCAGGTCGGAGTAGCTGCCGGGCATCGCGCGGACCGCGGCGAAGATCAGCAGGGAGACACCGAAGAGGGTGAGGGCCGCGACACCGAGGCGCCCGAGAGCCCAGCGGAAGTAGGTCATGGCGGGCTACTTGCCGCCGGGGATCTTGTACTCGGTGATGTTGCGCAGCAGGTTGCCGTATCCCTCACGGGCGTGGAGGGTGGGGCTGACCTTGTCGGTGCGGTAGCCGACGACACCGGGGCGGGTGACCAGCGGCAGCATCTCCGCGTTGGTGTCCACCCGCTCGCACACCTCGCGCAGCGCGGCGTCGCGGCCGTCGCCGGGGGCCTGTGCGGTGGCGGTGTCGATCAGTTCGTTGAGCGTGGTGTCGTTGGTGAGGAAGGCGCTGGAGAAGCCGGCGACGGACGGGTTCCACCAGCGCGACACCATCGAGGCGTCGGCGTAGCCGGCGAACCAGCCGATGGCCATGTCGAAGTCGGGGTTCTCACCGAAGACCTGGTCGAGATAGGTCGCGTCGTCGAACTTCTCGATCTTCACCTCGATTCCGGCGGCGGCGTACTGCTGCTGGACGACCTGGGCGATCTGGGCGAGCGCGGGCTCCGAGGTGTAGACGGCCAGGCGCAGGGTGGTGCCCTCGGCCCCGGCCGCCTCGATCGCCGCCTCGGCGCCCTCCGCTCCGGCCTGGGCGCCGGGCAGCGCGGCGGGGTCGCAGCCGCCGGGCAGGACGGAGGGGGCGACGCCGGTCGGCCGGGACTGGCCGCCCAGGGCGTTGTCGGCGATCTGCTGCCGGTCCAGGGCGCTGTTCAGGGCGAACCGCACCTTCTGGTCGGCGAGCGGGGAATCCGGGTTCTGGGAGTTCTGGATCAGGTAATAGAAGTCGCTGTACTGCTGGTTGACGACCTTCGCGTTCGCCGTTCCGGACAACTGGTCCATGGAATCGACGTTGTTGAAGAAGGCGAGCCCCGCGTTGCCGCTGCGGACGGCGGCGAGCCGGGTGGATTCCTGGGGGACGATCTCGACCTGGAGTTCGGAGACACCGACCTGGTCGGCGAACCGGTACTCCGGATTCGGGGTGAACGTCCAGTAGCGGTCCTGCTTGTGCTCGCCGACCACGAAAGGACCGGTGCCGAGCATCTCCTTCTCGATGTCCAGCGAGCCGTCCTCGATCTCCTTCATCGGCAGGACGGCGGCCGGGGTGTTCGACAGCGCGGAGAGAAAGGCGCCGTAGGGCTTCTCCAGCTCGACGGTGACCTCGGCGGGGCCGGTGGCCCGTACCGACTCCACCGGGCCGAGCTGGGCGCCGTAGGGGGCGTCGGAGTCGGCGAGGCGCTCCAGGCTGCCCACCACGTCGTCGGGGGTGACCGCGCGCCCGTTGGAGAAGGTGGCGCCGTCGCGCAGGGTGAACACATAGGTCGTCGGGGCGGGCTGCGTCCAGGACTCGGCGAGCAGCGGCTCGATCTCGAAGCCGGTGCCGACGGTGACCAGCGGCTCGTAGACCAGGGAGCCCAGGGACCAGGAACGGGCGCTCCCGGCGAGCTGGGGATCGAGGCCGCCCGCCTCCGCCGAGTCGTAGTCGACCTGGACGGTGAGCGGGCCCTGGCCCTTGAGGGCCTGGTCGGCGACCGCCAGATAGCCGGCGGGGACATCGGCGCCGGCCGCGCTGTCGGGGCCCGCGGCGGCGGTGCAGGAGGCGGTGAGGGCCGTCGCGAGGACGGTGGAACAGGCTATGACGGAGGAGGATCTGCGCACGGTTCAACTCCTTGCCAAACATGGCCGGATCGTTCCGGCGTGCCGGAAAGCTATGTGCCGTCACAAGCCGATGTCAATGCACTTCGCGCGAAATTCTCTGATTACCGGAAAGACTCGCAGAAGTAACCTGAAAAGGGGCATGGGTCTTTCGCGGACAACCAGGAAGGCTGTCCGCGAAAGACCCATGGGGGAGCTGTGACGGGGCTGTGCCGGGCGGGATCGGGAATTCGCCGCGGTGGGGCAGGGATTAGGCGTCGGAGAGCGGTCGGCCGAGTTCTGCGCCGCTGTTTATCGGCTCGGCTCGACTCGGCTTATCGGATCGGTGCGGGGTGGCTGGAATCCCGGATGTTCAGCTCTATCGGGACCGAGCGAATCGTGCCCTCCGGGGTCTGCCGGGCGAGGATCTCGCACAGCAGACGGGCGCATTCCGCGCCCACCGCGCGGGGGTGGAGCTGGATCGAGGTGATCGGCGGCTGCGCCAGCCGCATCGCCGAACTGTCCACACAGGACGCCAGCAGCAGATCCTCGCCCACCGTGCGCCCGGCGGCGCGCAGTTCGGGCAGGATCGCCGCCGCCGCCCCGTCGGCGGCGCACACGATCGCGTCGATCCCCGGGGTCAGCGCCAGCATCCGCCGCACCTCCGCCTGGAGCACCTCGGGCGGGGAGCCGAACGGCGCCCGATGGGTCAGGTCCGGGGCCCCGCGCCGGGCGCACCAGTCGCTGTAGGTGGCGCACAGGGTGGTGGCCCATTCGCCGGTGGTGTCCGAGGCCAGGAACGCGACCCGGCGGGCTCCCCGCTCGGCGAGATGGTCCAGGAGCTGTTCGAGATGGCGGTGGTGGTCCGAGACGACGACCCCGGTGGACTCCTTCTCCCCGACGTACCGCTCGGCCGTCACCACCGGCAGACCGCAGCTCATCAGCTGGTCGACCACCGGATCACCGGCCATCGGATCGCACAGCACCAGACCGTCGACCTGCGGGGCGCCGGGCCGATCGCCCAGATGCCCCGCGGACATCAGCGTGACATTGAGACTCGCCCGGGTCGCCTCCTCGATCACCCCGAACACGAACGACATGTAGTACTCGGCGCTGGTCAGGAACTCCGGGATGTGCAGCCCGATCGTCTCCGTCACCGAGGTGCGCAGCGAACGGGCACTGCGGTTGGGGGAGTAGCCGAGCTGCCGGGCCGCCGCCGCCACCGCCTCCCGGGTCGCCTCGGACACCCGGCCGTGGCCGCGCAGCGCGTCGGAGGCGGTGGTCCGGGACACCTGCGCGAGGCGGGCCACGTCCGCGATGGTCGGCGCGGCTCGCGGTTCCCGGGCGTCGGGGGTGGTGGTTCCGGTCTGGGGTTCGCGGGGTTCCGTCGCGTGGGGGGTGGTGAGTCCGGCCCGGGGTTCGCGGGGTTCCGCCGCGTCGGGGGTGGTGGTTCCGGCCCGGGGTTCGCGGGGTTCCGCCGTGTGGGGGGTGGTGGTTCCGGCCCGGGACTCCCGGGGTTCCGCCGCACGGGGGGCAGGGGCGGACCGGGGTTCGCGCGGGCCCGGTACCGGCCGGTGGTCGTCGCTCATCGTCACCATCCGTGGGTCAGGGCGTCGTCCAGCGCGGCCACGAACCGGTCCGCGCTGTCGGGGGTCAGGCACAGCGGGGGCTTGATCTTCAGCACGCACTGCCGGTCCGAGGTCGGCTGGACGATCACGCCCAGCTCCCGCAGCCGCTCGCAGATCGCGGCGGTCTCCTCGGCCGCCGGTTCGAGGGTCGCGCGGTCGCGCACCAGCTCCACCCCGAGGTAGAGCCCGCTGCCGTGCACGGCGCCGATCAGCGGATGGCGTCCGGCCAGCTCCAGCAGCCCGCTCCTGAGCCGGTCGCCGACCGTGCGGGCGTTGTCCTGGAGGCGCTCGTCGCGGATCGCGTCCAGGACGGTCAGCCCGACCACCGAACTGACCGGGCTGCCGCCCGCCGAGGAGAAGAAGTACCCCTGCGTGCGGTAGGCCGCGGCGATCTCGGGGGTGGTGACGACCGCGCCCAGCGGATGCCCGTTGCCCATCGCCTTGGCGACGGTGACGATGTCCGGGACGACACCCTGCTGCTCGAACCCCCAGAAGTGGTCGCCGAGCCTGCCGTAGCCGACCTGCACCTCATCGGCGACACACAGCCCGCCCGCCGCCCGGACCGCCGCGTACACCTGCTCCAGATAGCCGTCCGGCAACGCCATACCGCCCGCGTTCCCGTAGTACGGCTCGCAGATGAACGCCCCCGGCGGGCGCCCCGACGCGGCCAGCTCCTCGATCGCCGCGACCGCCTCGGTGCCGTACCGGCCCGCCTCGGCACCCCGGTGGGTGCCCCGGTAGGTGTTGGGCGCGGGCAGGGCGTACACCCAGTCCGGGCGGGAGGTGAGGGCGCCCGGGTTGTCGGCGATCGAGGTGGACACGGCGTCGCTGGCGTAGGTCCAGCCGTGGTACGCCTCGCCGATGGCGAGAGTGTCCTGCCGCCCGGTCGCCGCCCAGGCCAGCCGCAGGGCCAGGTCCACCGCCTCGGAGCCGCTGTTGACCAGGAACACCTGGTCGAGCCCGGCCGGCAGCAGCTCCGCCAGCCGCTCCGACAGCTCCACCACCGAGGCGTAGTGGAACCGCGAGTTGGTGTTGAGCCGCTGCCACTGCCGATGCACGGCGGTGCTCAGCCGGGGGTGGCCGTGGCCGAGGATCGTCACATTGTTGAGCATGTCGAGATAGCAGCGGCCCTCGGTGTCCACGAGGTACTGCCGCCAGCCGCGTTCGATCCGGGGCGGGGCGTCGTAGTAGTGCTCCTGGACGGCGGCGAAGGAGCGGTCGCGGCGGGTGAGGAGCCGGGCGGGGGAGCCGTCGCCGGTGGCGGGCTCCCGGGTCCCGGCCGTCAGGAGCAGGCCGGTGGGGTCGGGACAGCAGGCCAGCCACCCGGCGGCGAGCGCGGGCCCGGCGAACCGGGGTGCGGCGGCGGGGGCGTCGAGACGGGTGAGGAGTATGTGGGCCGCCGTGCGGGGGGCGAGGACGCCGATCGGCTCACCGGCGCGGACGCGGATCGGTTCAGGGGCGCGGACGCCGATCGATGCACCGGCGCGGACGGGCTCGGCGCGGTCCTCGGGGGCGGGGCGATGGGTGCCGTCGATGCCGTCATCCGTGAGGCGATGGGCGTTGTCGACGCCGTCACCCGCGAGGCGTTCGGTGCCGTCGACCCCGTCACCCGCGAGGCGATGCGCGCCGTCGACCCCGTCACCCGCAAGGCCATCGCCATCGCCGCCATAGACCCCGTCGATCACCAGATGCCACCCCTCCGCCGAGAGGGTCACCCCGCCTCGTGCGTGCCGGGTCAGTTCGCCGTCCCAGGGCGCGGTCAGTGTCGTCCGGTGGGCCGTCCACACCTCCACCCCGAGCGCCGCCGTGGCCGCCGACGGGTCGTCGGGGCGGGAGCGGGTGAGGCGGTGCTCGCCGTGCCGGGTGAGGACGGCCGCCGCCCCCGACTCCAGCGCCCGCGCGGCCGAGATCTCCTCGGCGTCCGGGTCGAGCCAGGCCCCGTCGTGCAGGGCGTCGGAGAGGACGGACAGATCGAGCAGGTCCACCGGGCCGTCCGGGGCGGGCAGCAGCGAGTGCCGGGCGGCGGGCGGACCGGGCGGCGCCGGATGCCCGGTCGCCGCGCGCACGGCCGCGGTCATCACCTCGGTGGGGACGGACAGGGCCGACTCCAGCATGGCCCACTCGCGGTCGAGCGCGGCGGTGGCGTAGTCGTTGCCGGGATCCTGGAGGACGTCGTACCGACCGCTGACCACCAGCACCGCGCAGCGCAGCACGATCAGCGGCCACAGCGCGTCCGCCTCGTCGGCCGACAGGGGCCGTACGGCGTGGAAGGCGCGGACCGCGGGCAGGACGGAGGCGGGTCCGCTGCCGTGATGGTGCAGCACCGAGGTGCAGGTCACGGCGAGTTCGGCGACGGCCCAGCCCGCGCCGAGGTCACCGAAGTCGATCACGCCGACCGGCCGGGGGCGGCCGTCGGGCCCCGGTTCGCAGACGACGTTGTTGTCGGTGACATCACCGTGGATGGTCTGGACGGGCAGCCGCGCGACATACGGCTCAAGCCGGTCGTCGGCGGCGCGCGCGGCGGCGCGCACCCGGTCGGCCGCCGTACGGTCGGCCAGATACGGGGCGAGGGTCTCCACCACCGCGAGCCCATTGCGCAGGTCCCACTGCCGGAAGCCCTCCCCCTCGACGGTGCCGAGCCCCGCGAGCCCGGCGGCCACCCGCCCGGACAGGGTGCCGAGCGCGGCGACGACCTCCGGCGCGAGATAGCGGCTGTCCATGATCGGCTCGCCCGGCACATGGTCGAGTAGCCGGGCGTGCAGCTCGGTCCCGTCGACGGTGACCCGCTGGACGAACGCGCCGTCGGTGCCCCGGTGGGCGCGGGGCAGCCGCAGGTCCGGCGCGGCGGCGGACAGCGCCTCGATCGCCCGTACCTGCCGGTCGAGGTCGGCGGGCCGGGTCACCGGATTGGCGATCTTCAGCACATGGTCGCCGCCGTCGCCGGTCCGCACCCGGTGGTTGAGATCCTGCTGGCTGCCGAGGTTGTGCAGGGTGCCGACGACCCCGAACCGCTCCTTGAGCAGGGCGGTGAGTGACTCCTCGCCGACGGCGGCCATCCTGGGGATCGGCCAGTCTGCGGACGGGATGGCCATAGCGCTCCGATCAGTGGCGTGCGGGGCCGCCCGGGGGGCGGGCAGGGGGTGGTGCCGTGCGTGCCGCGCGGCCGGTTCCCGCTGCCGGAACGATCCGGCAGGGTGATGGTGAAGATAGGGACGGCCCGGCGGCCCTGTCAACGGGCGGAACGGAAATCGGGCGGACCGACATCGGATCGTGGCCGACCGCGAGGGACACCCCGGGGGCCTCCCCGGCGGGCCCCGCGTGCCCGTCGTCTGACCTGACCGCCGCCCCGTTGTCCCGTTCGTGTCCGTCCCTGCCGCCGCCCGGCACCGGCCTGACATTGCCGTGCCGTCCCTGACAACCCCTGACAAAGCCCTGAAACGGCCTGTGTTGATCCGCGCCCCGGAACGGCTGAGCCTTGAAAGCGCGGGTCCGTTCATTCGCTCGGGGGGCTTCAGGGCGCGGCGAGAGCCGCCGGGACGCCAAGGACTACAGGTCGACGAGGAGTGAGTACGCATGCACAGCACATTGATCGTCGCCAGGCTGGAACCGGGCGCGAGCACCGATGTGGCCCGGCTGTTCGGCGCCTTCGACGCCACCGAGATGCCGCACCGGATGGGCACCCGGCGGCGCCAGCTCTTCTCGTTCCGGGGGCTGTACTTCCACCTCCAGGACTTCGACGAGGACAACGGGGGCGAGCAGATCGAGGCGGCCAGGACCGACCCCCGCTTCATCGGCATCAGCAAGGACCTCAAGCCGTACATCGAGGCGTACGACCCCGCGACCTGGCGCTCCCCGGCCGACGCGATGGCCACCCGCTTCTACACCTGGGAGGCGTCCGCGTGACCGGCCGCCGGGTGGTCATCACCGGTCTGGAGGTCCTCGCTCCCGGCGGGGTGGGGGCCGGGGACTTCTGGGATCTGCTGAGCGAGGGCCGCACGGCGACCCGCGGCATCACCTTCTTCGATCCCGCCCCGTTCCGCTCCCGGGTCGCCGCCGAGATCGACTTCGACCCCTACCGCCACGGACTGACCCCGCAGGAGGTCCGCCGGATGGACCGCGCCGCCCAGTTCGCCGTGGTCGCCGCGCGCGGCGCGGTCGCCGACAGCGGCGTCGACCTCACCGCCACCGACCCCTACCGGACCGGCGTCACCGTCGGTAGCGCCGTCGGCGCCACCATGGGCCTGGACGAGGAGTACCGGGTGGTCAGCGACGGCGGCCGGCTCGACCTGGTCGACCACGCCTATGCCGCGCCGCACCTCTACAACCATCTGGTGCCCAGCTCCTTCGCCGCCGAGGTGGCCTGGGCGGTCGGCGCCGAGGGCCCCACCACCGTGGTCTCCACCGGCTGCACCTCCGGCATCGATTCGGTCGGCTACGCCGCCGAACTGATCCGCGAGGGCTCCGCCGACGTCATGGTCGCCGGGTCGTCGGACGCGCCGATCTCCCCGATCACCATGGCCTGCTTCGACGCCATCAAGGCCACCACCCCCCGCCACGAGGACCCGGCCCACGCCTCCCGCCCCTTCGACGGCACCCGCAACGGATTCGTCCTCGGCGAGGGCGCCGCCGTGTTTGTCCTGGAGGAACTCGACCGGGCCCGCGCCCGCGGCGCCCACATCTACGCGGAGATCGCCGGATACGCGACCCGCTCCAACGCCTACCACATGACCGGACTGCGCCCGGACGGAGCGGAGATGGCCGAGGCCATCCGGGTCGCCCTGGACGAGGCACGGCTGCCCGCCGAGGCCGTCGACTACATCAACGCGCACGGCTCGGGAACCAAACAGAACGACCGCCATGAGACCGCCGCGTTCAAGAAGAGCCTGGGCGGGCACGCCTACCGGACACCGGTCAGCTCCATCAAGTCCATGGTGGGCCACTCCCTGGGCGCCATCGGCTCCATCGAGATCGCCGCCTCGGTCCTGGCCATGGAGCACGACGTGGTGCCCCCGACCGCCAATCTGCGCACCCCCCGACCCCGAGTGCGACCTCGACTACGTCCCGCTGCACGCCCGCGAACAGCTCACCGATGTGGTCCTCACCGTGGGCAGCGGCTTCGGCGGCTTCCAGAGCGCGATGGTGCTCGCCGACCCGGAAAGGACCCCGCTGTGAACACCCGAGCGTCCGTCGTGGTGACCGGGCTCGGCGTCGCCTCGCCCAACGGCCTGGGCACCCGGGACTACTGGGCCGCCACCTGCGGCGGCAAGAGCGGCATCGGCCGCCTCACTCGCTTCGACCCCTCCGGCTACCCCGCCCGGCTGGCCGGCGAGATCCCCGGCTTCGCCGCCGAGGAGCATCTGCCGGGCCGCCTCATCCCGCAGACCGACCGCATGACCAGGATCGCCCTGGCCGCCGCCGACTGGGCTCTCGCCGACGCCGGGGTCGACCCGGACCGGCTCGCCGGGTTCGACATGGGCGTGGTCACCGCGAGCGCCTCCGGCGGCTTCGAGTTCGGCCAGAACGAACTGCGCAAACTGTGGGGCCAGGGCAGCGAGTACGTCTCCGCCTACCAGTCGTTCGCCTGGTTCTACGCCGTCAACAGCGGCCAGATCTCCATCCGCAACGGGATGAAGGGCCCCAGCGGGGTCGTCGTCAGCGACCAGGCCGGTGGGCTCGACGCGGTGGCCCAGGCCCGCCGCCAGATCCGCAAGGGCACCCGGCTGATCGTCTCCGGCGGCATCGACGCCTCCCTGTGCCCCTGGGGCTGGGTCGCCCAGCTCACCAGCGGCCGGCTCAGCACCAGCGAGGAACCCGACCGCGCCTACCTCCCCTTCGACCGGGACGCCCAGGGACATGTGCCGGGCGAGGGCGGCGCCATCCTGATCCTGGAGGACGCCGACGCGGCCCGGGAGCGCGGCGCGACCCCCTACGGGGAGATCGCCGGCTACGGCGCCACCTTCGACCCCCGGCCCGGCAGCGGGCGCCCGCCCGCCCTGCGCAGGGCCATCGAACTCGCCCTCGCCGACGCGGACGCCGACGCCCGTGACATCGACGTGGTGTTCGCCGACGCCGCCGCCGACCCCGGCCTCGACCGGGCCGAGGCCGACGCGCTCACCGCCGTCTTCGGCCCGTCCGGCGTCCCGGTCAGCGCACCCAAGACCATGACCGGACGGCTCTACTCCGGCGCCGCGCCCCTCGATCTGGCCACCGCGCTGCTCGCCCTGCGCGACGGCGTCGTCCCCGCCGCCGTCAACGTCCGCCCCGCCCCCGAGTACGCCCTCGACCTCGTGGTCGACCGGCCGCGCCACGGCGCCCTGCGCACCGCGCTGGTCCTGGCCCGGGGGCACGGCGGCTTCAACTCCGCGGTCGTGCTGCGCGCCCCCGCCGACACCGGCGCCTGACTGTCCGGCCCCCGTCCCACCGGAAGGGAAGTCCCCTTGTCCGCCGAGCTGTTCACCCTCACCGACCTCCGCCAGATCCTGCTGGCCGCCGCGGGCGCCCAGGAGGGCGTCGACTTCGACACGGACGTCCTCGACACCGGCTTCGAGGCGCTCGGCTACGAGTCGCTGGCCCTGCTGGAGACCGGCAGCCGCATCGAGCGCGCCTATGGCATCACCCTGGACGACGACGTGCTCACCGACGGGCTCACCCCCCGGGCACTCATCGACGTCGTCAATGAACTGCTCACCGTCTCCCGCACCGCCGACCATTCCTAGGGACCCGCCATGACCGACACCTCCACCACCGCCCCCACCGCGGGCCGGGTCGCCCTCGTCACCGGCGCCACCAGCGGGATCGGCCTGGCCGTCGCCCGGCTCCTGGGCGCCCAGGGACACCGGGTCTTCATCGGCGCCCGCGACGCGCAGAACGTCGAGGCCACCGTCAAGGAACTCACCGCCGAGGGTCTCGACGTGGGCGGCACGGTCGTCGACGTCCGGGACGCCGCCGCCGTGCGGGACTTCGTCGGGGCCGCCCTCGCCCGGTTCGGCACGATCGACGTCCTGGTCAACAACGCGGGCCGCTCCGGCGGCGGCGTCACCGCCGACCTCCCCGACGCACTGTGGGAGGACGTCATCGAGACCAATCTGACCAGTGTCTTCCGGCTCACCCGCGAGGTCCTCACCACCGGCGGACTGCGGCACAAGGACCGGGGGCGGATCATCAACATCGCCTCCACGGCGGGCAAGCAGGGCGTGGTGCTGGGCGCCCCCTACTCCGCGTCCAAGCACGGCGTGGTCGGGTTCACCAAGGCCCTCGGCAATGAGCTGGCCCCCACCGGGATCACCGTCAACGCGGTCTGCCCGGGATATGTGGAGACCCCGATGGCCCAGCGGGTCCGCCAGGGCTACGCCGCCGCCTATGACACCACCGAGGACGCGATCCTGGAGAAGTTCACCGCGAAGATCCCGCTCGGCCGCTACTCCACCCCCGAGGAGGTCGCGGGACTGGTCGGCTATCTCGCCTCGGACGCCGCCGCCTCCATCACGGCCCAGGCCCTCAATGTCTGCGGCGGTCTGGGCAACTTCTGAACCGCCCGCCGGTTCCATCGCCGTGGGCGGTCGAGCCGCCGACCGGCATCCCGGCACCCCGGCGCCGGGCACCCCACACCCACCCACTCACCCACCCCCTCCCGAGGAGCAGTGACCATGACGACCCGTGAGGTCGAGCACGAGATCACCGTCGGCGCCCCCGCGCCGGCCGTCTACCGGCTGCTGGCCGACGTGGTGAACTGGCCCCGGATCTTCCCGCCCACCATCCATGTCGACCGGGTCGAGCACAGCGGCGACCAGGAGCGCATCCGGATCTGGGCCACCGCCGGGGACGAGGCCAAGCACTGGACCTCCCGCCGCACCCTGGACCCGGACGGCCTGCGCGTCACCTTCCGGCAGGAGATCAGCGCCCCGCCGGTCGCCGCGATGGGCGGCGCCTGGATCATCGAACGGCTCGGCGAGCACTCCTCCCGCGTCCGCCTGCTGCACGACTACCGCGCCATCGACGACGACCCCGCCTCGCTCGCCTGGATCGACGCGGCCGTCGACCGCAACAGCCGCTCCGAACTGGCCGCCCTACGCACCAATGTGGAGGCCGCGCACGCCGCCGAGGACCTGACGTTCTCCTTCACCGACAGCGTCACCGTCGCGGGCGCGGCCAAGGACCTCTTCGACTTCGTCAACGAGGCGGGCCGCTGGAGCGACCGGCTGCCGCATGTGGCGTCCGCCCGGCTCACCGAGGACACCTCCGGCCTCCAGACACTGGAGATGGACACCCACGCCAAGGACGGCACCACCCACACCACCAGGTCGTACCGGGTGACGTTCCCGCACGAGCGGATCGTCTACAAACAGGTCACCCTGCCCGCCCTGCTGACCCTGCACACCGGCATCTGGACCTTCGAGGAGAGCGCGACGGGCACCACCGCCTCCTCCCAGCACACCGTCACCCTCAACACCGCCACCATCGCCGCCGTCCTGGGCGCCGACGCGACCGTGGCGGATGCCCGGGAGTATGTGCACTCCGCCCTGTCCACCAACAGCCTGGCCACCCTCGGCCATGCCAGGACCTACGCCGAGGCCCGCTCCGGAGAGCGGCGGCGCTGACATGCCGGACCGGCTGGACACCGAGGTCGTCGTCGTGGGCGCCGGACCCGTGGGGCTGCTGCTCGCCGGTGAACTGCGCCTCGGCGGCGCCCGGGTCACCGTACTGGAGCGGCGAACCGGGCCGCTGGCCGAGTCGCGGGCGTCGACCCTGCACGCCCGCACCATGGAGATCCTGGACAGCCGGGGGCTGCTGGCCGGGATCCCCGATCCGCCGGGCGAGCGCCGGGGCCACTACGCGGGCATCCCGCTCGATCTGACCCTGCCCGGCAGCCGTCCGGGCCTGTGGAAGGTGCCGCAGCAGGAGACCGAGCGGCTGCTCGGCCACTGGGCCGCCGCCCTGGGCGCGGACATCCGGCGCGGCCACACGGTGCGGGCCGTCACCGCCACCGAGGAGTACGCGGAGGCCGAGGCCGTCGGCGTGCACGGAACGGTCCGGGTCCGGGGCGCCTTCCTCGTCGCCTGCGACGGCGAGGACAGCACCGTCCGGGAGCTGACCGGCGCCGCCTTCCCGGGCCATGACGCCCGCCGCGAACTGCTGCGCGCCGACGTGGCGGGCATCGACGTACCCGACCGGCGCTTCGAACGCCTCCCGGACGGCCTGGCCATCGCCGCCCGCCGCGCGGACGGGGTCACCCGGGTCATGGTCCACGAGCACGGCACCCCGGCACCCCACCGCACCGGCGCCCCCGCCTTCGACGAGATCGTCCGGGCCTGGAAACGGGTCACCGGCGAGGACATCGGCGGCGGCACCCCGCTCTGGGTGAACGCCTTCGGCGACACCTCACGCCGGCTCACCCACTACCGGCACGGCCGGATCCTGTTCGCCGGGGACGCGGCGCACCGCCAACTGCCCATCGGCGGCCAGGCCCTCAACCTCGGCCTTCAGGACGCCTTCAACCTGGGCTGGAAACTCGCCGCCGAGGTCACCGGCCGCGCCCACCCCGCCCTGCTCGACAGCTACCACGACGAACGCCACCCGGTCGGGCAACGCGTCCTCACCTCCATCGAGGCCCAGGCCCTGCTGCTGCTCGGCGGCCCCGAGGCCGACCCCACCCGCACCCTGCTCACCGAACTGCTGACCCATGAACCGGTCCGCGCCCACCTCGCCGCCACCCTCACCGGCCTCGATCCGCGCTACGACGTCCACGGCCCCCCGCACCCCCTGACCGGCGCCCGGCTGCCCGACACCCCCCTCACCGCCTCCCCGTCCGGCGCGACGACCAGCACCGAGGCCCTGCGCCCCGGCCGGGGCCTGCTCCTGGGCCCCGGAACCCTCCCGGAGGCGGCGGCGATCCTCGGCGGCCGTACCGTCCCCTTCGCCACCCCGGCCCCCGCCCCCGACCTCACCGGCTGGACGCTGGTCCGCCCCGACGGCCATGTCGTCTGGGCCGCCCCCTCCCCGGACGGCCTCCAGGACGCCCTCACCCGCTGGTTCGGCCCCGGGACCTCCCACCACTGACCGCACCCGAAGGACGCCGCCACCATGCCCCTGATCTCACCCGACGACGGCTATCTGACCGTCTTCAACCTCTTCGAGACCGACACCGTGCCCCTCCAGCACGACGTCCTCGACGCCATGCGCGACATCATCGACCACGCCGACTACCCCGGCTGGATCTCCTCCACCCTGCACGCGGGCGTCGACGAACCCGGCACCGTCAACTACATCCAGTGGCGCAGCGCCGCCGATCTCCAGGCCCGCTACGAGGGCGAGAAGTTCCAGCGCCGGACCGTGCCCCTGTTCCACAAACTCGCCCGGACCGTACGGCTGCTCAAGACCGAACTCGCCTTCACCCAGCACCACCCCGCCCTCGCCCAGGGCATCGAGATCTCCCCCGGCCGCGACGACCACACCGTCCTGATCGTGCTCGACACCCGCCCCGAGGACCAGGCGGAACTGCTGGACACCCTCGCCAAGCCCGACCCCTGGATCACGACGGTCCCCGGCTACCGCTCCCACACCTACTTCCGCGGCATCGACGGCACCTTCATCGCCAACTACGCCCAGTGGGACAGCAAGGAGCGGTACGACGCCTTCCACACCCTGCCCGAACAGGACCGCCCCGCCGACATCCGCGCCGGCCGGGAGCGGGCCCGCGCCCTGGTCACCCGGCGCCAGGCCAAACACCTACCAGGTGACCCACACCCGCTCGGCGGCGGACCGGCCGGCATGACGACGACCGGGGCGCACCCAGCACCGGACCCCGCCGACCCCGCCGACCCCGAGGTCACCGAGGCCGCCGACGTCACCGATGTCATCGTCGTAGGCGCCGGACCCACCGGGCTCACCCTCGCCGGGGAACTGCGCCTGGGCGGCGCGCGCGTGACCGTCCTGGAACGGCTCACCGCACCCACCGGCCAGTCCCGGGGCCTCGGCTTCACCGCCCGCGCCATGGAGGCCCTCGACCAGCGCGGTCTGCTGCCCCGCTTCGGACCGGGCGACCGCCCCGACATCAGCCCCATCGGCCACTTCGGCGGGGTCCGCTTCGACTACACCGTGCTGCCCGGCGCGCACTTCGGGGCCCGCGGCATCCCCCAGTCCCGCACCGAGGAGGTCCTGGAGACCTGGGCGGCCGGACTCGGCGCCGACATCCGCCGAGGCTGGGAGTTCACCCACCTCCACGAGGGCACCGAACCCGGCGACCCCGCCGTACGGATCACCGTACGGACCCCCGACGGCCCGCGCCCGCTGCGCGCCGCCTACCTGGTCGGCGCCGACGGCGGGCACAGCCCGGTGCGCGGCGCCGCCGGGATCGGCTTCCCCGGCACCCCGGCCTCCCGGGTGATGTACCTGGCGGACATCCGGGGCCGCGCCCTGCGCCCGCGCCCGCTCGGTGAACGCCTGGAGCACGGCATGGTGATGGCGGCACCGCTGAGCGACGACGTGGACCGGATCATCGTCTGCCCGGACGGCACCCCGCCCCGCGCCGACGCCGCCCCCGTGACCTTCGCGGAGGTCGCGCAGGCGTGGCGGCGGCTCACCGGCGAGGACCTCACCGGTGCCGAGGCCCCCTGGGTGAGTTCCTTCACCGACGCCACCCGGCAGGCGTCCGCCTACCGGCGGGGCCGCGTCCTGCTCGCCGGGGACGCCGCCCACATCCATCTCCCGGCCGGCGGCCAGGGGATGAGCACCGGCATCCTGGACGCCGTCAACCTCGGCTGGAAACTCGCCGCCGTCGCCCGCGGCACCGCCCCGGCCACCCTGCTGGACACCTACCACGACGAACGCCACCCGGTCGGCGCCCGGCTGCTCACGAACACCCGCGCCCAGGGCCATGTCTTCCTCGGCGGCCGTGAGTCCGACCCCCTGCGCGCCCTGTTCGCCGAACTGATCGAGCACGACGACGTCAAACGCCATCTGGCCGGTGCCGTGAGCGGCCTGGACATCCGCTACGACCTGGGCACCGGCCCACCGCCGACCGGCCGGCGCGTCGCACCGCGCGCCCTGTCCGGTCCCACCGGCCCGACCAGCACCACCCGGCTCCTGCACCCGGCGCGCGGAGTCCTGCTCGACCTCGCCGACGACCCGGCGACCAGGGCGGCGGCCACCCCCTGGCACGACCGGGTGACCGTCACCACCGCCGTCCCCGAACCCCCCGGCGACCGGGACGACGAACTCTCCGGCCTGCGCGCCCTGCTGATCCGCCCCGACGGACACGCCGCCTGGGCCACCACCGCACCGGGCGCCGAGGGCCTCACCACCGCCCTGCACCGCTGGTTCGGCCCACCCGCCGAGCCACCCCCACCCCCCAGCCACCGAAAGGCGGACCCGGCATGAGTGCCGCCGTCACCCCCACCGAAGAGGCCGTCGCCACCCTGCGCACCACCCTGCGCGCCCTCACCGACCGGGCCGAACTGACCGCCCTCGCCGACCGCTACCTCACCCACCTCGACCGCGACCGGCACCGCGACGACTGGTTCGGCGCGGTCTTCACCGACGACGCCCACCTCACCTTCCCCATGGGCGAGTACAAGGGCATGACCGGCCTCGCCGAGTTCCAGAGACTGGCGCGCACCACCTTCGAGCGCACCCATCACACCGCCACCAACTACACCCTCGACATCGACGGCGACCGGGCCGGGATCCGGGCCCATCTGACCGCCGTCCATGTCCGCCGGGCCGCCGAACCGGGCACCCACTTCACCATCGGCGGCCACTACGAGGCCGGCGCGATCCGCACCGCCGACGGCTGGCGCATCGACCGGTTCGTCTTCGACCTGGTCTGGCACGCGGGGCAGGGCCCGCAGGGCGGCCCGGGACACTGACCCGCCCCGACCCGACCCGCCCCTCGCGAGCCACCGCCGGTCGCACGAGCAACGAGCACGAGCAACGAGCACGAGCGACGGGCACGAGCACGGGTGCGGGTACGGGTGCGGCGACGACCACGAGCCGTACCTGCCGAGATTTGACATAGCGCGCAAAGACCTGACACAGGCACGCCTTGAACCGCCCGAATGCCCGGAACAGACTGTCTCCGGGCCTGTCGGTGCGTCCCATCCCCACCCCCCGGCCACCCCGGTACCAAGGAGGAAGCCCCGTCATGCCCCCAGGCGCCCATCAACCACCCCTGTCCGCACAGCTGTTGCAGCTGGTCACCGCCGGCTGGGCCGCCCAGGCGGTCAGCGCGACCGCCGAACTCGGCGTCGCCGACGCCCTGGCCGACGGCCCCCGCCCCGTGGACGAGATCGCCACCGCCACCGGCAGCCATGCCCCGAGCCTCTACCGGCTGCTGCGAGCCGGCGCCGACATCGGCCTGTTCACCGAGCACGACGACCGCGTCTTCGACCTCACCGACCTGGGCGCCACCCTGCGCACCGACAGCCCCACCAGCCTGCGCGACTTCGCCATCTGGACCGGGCTGCCCGCCGAACGCCACTCCTGGGCCGGTCTCACCGACGCCGTCCGCACCGGCCGCACCGCCTTCCCCGAGGTCCTCGGCACACCCGTCTGGGACTATATGCACGACCACCCCGAGGTCCTCGGAGTCTTCGACCGGGCCATGACCGAGCTGTCCCGGCGGATCATCGCCCCCGTCGTCGCCGCCTACGACTTCGGCCGCTTCGCCACCGTGGTGGACGCGGGCGGCGGACGCGGCGCCCTGCTGGCCGCCGTACTGAAGTCCGCGCCCACCGCACGCGGTGTCCTCTACGACCGGCCCGAGGTCATCGCGGGCGCCGGGGAGCCGCTGCGCGAGGCGGGCGTCGCCGACCGGGCCGAACTGGTCGCCGGGGACTTCTTCGAGTCCGTCCCCGGCGAGACCGACGCGGTGATCCTCTCCAACATCATCCACGACTGGGACGACCAGCCCTCCCGCCGCATCCTGGCCAACTCCCGCGACGCGCTGACCGACGACGGACGGGTCCTGCTGGTGGAGGCCGTGCTGCCGGACCGGCCGCGCCCCTCGCCCATGGTCTCCCTGATGGATCTCGACATGCTGGTCGTGGCCGGCGGACGCCAGCGCACCGCCGACGAGTTCGCGACCCTGCTGGCCGACTCCGGACTCAAACTGTCCGCCATCGTGCCGGGCGGCCATTGCAGCGTCGTAGAGGCCGTCCGCGCCTGACCCCCGGCTCCCCCCGGTCAAGGCCCCACCTCCCTCCCCGTACGAAGGAAAGAGCAGGCACAGCCATGCCAGAACGGTTCGCGCGCAAGCTGTGGTTCGGTATCGGGCCGGGCACCGCGGTCGCCGACGCGCCGGAGGTCGTCCGCAGGGTCGAGTACGCCGACCGGGCGGGCCTCGACTTCTTCGCCCTGTCCGACCACCCGTACTACGGCGACCGGCTGGAGGCGTACGGCACGCTGGGCCTGCTCCTCGGCCGGACCCGGAACATCACCGGCGTCACCACCGTCACCAACCTCCCCACCCGCCCGGTGCCGCTGCTGGCCCGCACCCTGTCGACGCTGTCCGCGCTCAGCGGGGGCCGGGTCGTCCTGGGCATCGGCGCGGGCGGGTACTGGGACGACATCGCCCGCTTCGGTGTCCCCCGGCTCGACCCCGCGGCGGCGGTCCGTGCCCTGGAGGAGGCCATCGGCCTGGTCCGGGCACTGTCCGGGGGCCGCGCCCCGGTCACCGTGGACGGCGAGTTCACCCGGATCGCCGGACTGGACCCGGCGCCGGTGCCCCCGCCGCAGATCTGGACCGGCTCCGTCGGCCCCAAGTCCCTCGCCGTCACCGGGCGTTCGGCCGACGGCTGGATCCCCGGCAACGCCGCCGACTGGCACAGCGACCGCTACCGCACCTCGCGGCCCCTCATCGACGCGGCGGCCCGCGCCGCCGGACGCGACCCCGAGGACATCGCCACCGTCTTCAACCTGCCCGCCCGGATCACCGACCGGCCGGTCGGCGTCCCCCGCGACCCGTCCGGCCGGTGGCTGGGCGGCTCCGTCGACCAGTGGATCACCGAACTGACCGAGGCCGTCCTCGCACACGGTGCCTCCGGGTTCGTGTACTTCTCCTCCGGCGACCCCTCGGGACAGCTCGGCCTCGGACGCTGGGCCGAGGAGATCGTGCCCGCCGTCCGCGAGGCGGTCGCCAAGGGCTGACGGACGCCCCCTCCGGACCTCACCCCCCTCCAGCCCTCGCCGGACCCCAGTACTCCAGACCCCGACCCCGACCCCCTCCAGCCCCCGCCCCCGTGTTCCGGCCCGCACCCGTACCCCCGCGTACTCCAGAGAGGCCCCCGATGTCCG
The DNA here is from genome assembly GCF_040609715.1 of Streptomyces sp. NPDC004610. NCBI lineage: Bacteria > Bacillati > Actinomycetota > Actinomycetes > Kitasatosporales > Streptomycetaceae > Streptomyces > Streptomyces sp. NPDC004610. The sequence goes on from NZ_JBEXLA010000031.1 coordinate 65,046, forward strand.
TACGTACCCCCGGCCCGCGCCCCCGGCTCCGTCTCGCGACCGCTCTGCTCGCGGTCGTTCTGCCCGCCGCCGCGTGTTCGGGCGGGGGAGCGGCCCCGGGCGGGGGCGGCGACGGCACACCGCGCGACGGCGGCACCCTGCGGATCGGCAGCGAGGCGGACCCCGGCTGCCTGGACCCCCAGCAGACCGGACAGCTCGGCGCGGTGGACATCAGCCGCTCCCTGGCCGACGGACTCACCGCCCAGGACCCGGACACCGGCAAGATCGTGCCCTGGCTCGCCGAGTCCTTCACCACCGCCGAGAACGGCAGCGCGTTCTCCTTCGTGCTGCGCGACGACGCCACCTTCAGCGACGGCACACCCGTCGACGCCCAGGCGGTGAAGACCACGTTCGACAACCTGGCGAAACTGCCCGCCAACGGCGCCGCCAGCTATCTGGCCGGCTACCGGGGGACCACCGTCACCGACCCGCACCGCGTCACCGTGCGCTTCGACGCCCCCAACGCCCAGTTCCTCCAGGCCACTTCCACCGTCGGCCTCGCCGTCCTGGCGCCCGCCACGTTCGAGGCGTCCACCGCCGACCGCTGCCGGGGGAAGTTCATCGGCTCCGGCCCCTATGTCCTCGACCACTACACCGCCGACCAGGAGGTGGTCCTCAAGAAGCGCGAGGACTACGCCTGGCCCTCCTCCCTCGCCACCCACCAGGGCGCGGCCCGCATCGACCAGGTGACGTTCTCCTTCATCCCCGAGGGCGGCGCCCGCACCGGCGCCCTGGGCTCCGGGCAGGTCGACATCGCCAAGGCCCTGCTGCCCACCGACGAGACCCAGTTCCAGGGCAACGGCTTCCGGGTGCTGTCGGCGCCGGGCCCCGGCCTCGTCCCCCCGCTCTCCCTCAACCACCAGGGCATCCTCGCCGACCTCAAGGTCCGCCAGGCCCTCCTCAAGGGCATCGACCGGCAGGGCCTCGTGGACTCCGTCTTCAGCTCCTCGTACCGCCCCGCGACCAGCGTCCTGTCCTCCGCCACCCCCTACTACGAGGACTTCTCCGACCACCTCCGGTACGACCCGGAGGGCGCGAAGGCGCTGCTGGACAGTGCCGGCTGGAAGCCCGGCGGGGACGGCATCCGGGTCAAGGACGGCAAGCCGCTCGCCCTGACCTGGCTCATCCCCGCGCCCATGCCGCCCGCCAACGAGGCCGTGCAGCAGCAGCTCCGCGCGATCGGCGTCGATCTGAAACTGAGGACCGTCGCCCCCGCCGTCTATGTCGAACAGCAGCAGAAGGGCGCGTTCGACATCACCGCCGTCGCCGTGACCCGCGCCGACCCGGACGTCCTGCGCAACATCTTCTACAGCAAGGGCGCCAACCTCTGGCACCTCCCGCCCGGCCCCCTCGACACCCATCTGGAACAGCAGGTCGAGGCCCCCGACGACAAGACCCGCCAGGCCGCCGTCAGCGACGCCGTCCGGTGGATCCTCGACCACGCCGACACCGTCCCGCTCTACGAGGGCGCCCAGGTCCACGGCGTGTCCGACCAGGTCGAGGGCCTCGCGCTCGACGCCTCCAACCGGCTCGGCCTGTACGACGCCTGGCTCGGCTGAGGGGCGCGGGTACACCCATGCACCTGGCCCGCTACACCCTCACCCGGACCCTGCGCGCGGTCTTCGTCGTCTGGGCCGCGTTCACCCTCGCCTTCGTCGCGCTGCGGCTGCTGCCCGGCGACCCGGTGGCGCTCATGCTGAGCGGACGCGGCGGCTTCACCGAACTGACCCCCGAGCAGATCGCCCGGACCCGCGCCGAACTGGGCCTGGACCGCCCCCTGCCCACCCAGTACGGATCGGCGCTCACCGACGCCCTGCGCGGCGACTTCGGCGCCTCCCTCCAGACCGGGCAGCCGGTGTCCCGGATGATCGCCGACGCGGTCGGCCCGACCCTCCAGATCGGCACCCTGGCCCTGCTGCTCTCCCTCGTCCTCGGCACCCTCCTCGGGGTCGCCGCCCACCTCGGCGGCCCCCCGGTCCTCGGCCACTTCCTGCGCTCCCTGCCCTCCCTCGCCGTATCGCTGCCTTCCTTCTGGGTGGGCCTCGTCCTGATCCAGCTGCTGTCCTTCCAGTGGCACCTGTTCCCCTCACTGGGCGACAGCGGCCCGCAGAGCATGGTCCTGCCCGCCTGCACCCTCGCCATCCCCGGCACCGCCCTGGTCGCGCAGATCCTCGGCAAGAGCCTGCACACCACCCTCCAGGAGCCGTACGCCGACACCGTCCGCGCCACCGGCGCCGGACGCGCCCGGCTGCTCCTCGGCCACGGCCTGCGCAACGCCTCCCTCCCCGCCGTGACGGTGGTCGGTCTGCTCGTCGGCCATCTGATCGGCGGCGCCGTCGTCGTGGAGACGGTGTTCTCCCGCCCCGGCATGGGCCGGATCACCCAGTCCGCCGTCGCCGCCCAGGACCTGCCCGTCGTCCAGGGCGTGGTGGTCGTCGCGGCGCTCGCCTTCGCGGTGGTCGATCTGCTGGTCGACCTGGTGTACCCGGTGCTCGACCCGAGGATGCGCGCCACCGGACGGCTGGTGACCGCATGACCCACCTGATGAAGCCCCCCGCCGACAGCGAGGCCGCCCCCGCACCGGCCGGACCCGCCACGGACCCGCCCCGGACGCCTCCACGCCTGCGGCGGGCCCTGCTCGCGCCCCTGCGCTCGCCCGGCGTCACCCTCTCCGTCCTGGTGCTGGCCCTGGTCCTCGGCTGGACCCTGGTGCCCGACTGGTTCGCCGCCCGCGACCCCCTCACCGGGACACCCGCCGAGCGGTTCCTCCCCCCGAGCACCGAGCATCTCTTCGGCACCGACCAACTGGGCCGCGATGTCTACACCCGGGTGGTGCACGGCGCGTCCCTCTCGCTGCGCGCCACCGTCGTCGCCCTGCTGATCGCCCTGGTGGGCGGGGTGCTCCTCGGGCTGGTCGCCGGGTTCTTCGGCCACTGGGCGGACACGGTCGTCATGCGGGTGGTCGAGGTGATGCTGTCGGTGCCGCCGGTACTGCTCTCGCTCACCATCATCACCGCGCTCGGCGTCGGCACCGCCCAGGTCGCCATCGCCGTCGGCATCACCGGCGTCGCCGGCTCCGCCCGCCTCATGCGCGCCGAGGTGCTCCGGGTACGGACCGCGCCCTATGTCGAGGCGGCGATCCTGTGCGGGACACGCTGGTGGCGGCTGCTGCCCCGGCACATCCTGCCCGCCGCGATCGCCCCCGTACTGGCCCTGGCCGTACTCGACTTCGGCCTCGTCGTCCTCGCCATCTCCAGCCTCAGCTTCCTCGGCTACGGCGAGCCGCCCCCCGCGCCCGAATGGGGCGCGCTGGTGGCGGAGGGCCGCAACTACCTCGCCACGTCCTGGTGGCTGACCACCCTGCCCAGTCTCACCGTGACGGCCGTGGTGCTCGCCGCCAACCGGCTCTCACGGGTCCTGGAGAAGACGGAACGGAGGAATCGGTGAGCCCTCTTGACCCGGCTCGGGGGATGGAGCCGAGCTTGACGTCGGGGACGGGGACGGGGACGGGGACGGGGACGGGGACGGGGACGGGGACGGGGACGGGGCCGAGTCCGACCTCCGGCCCGGGGCCGAGCCCGACCTCGGGCACGGGTATGGCCTCGGCCTCGGGCATGGGCATGGGCATGGGCATGGCCTTGGGTACGGCCACGTCCGCCGAATCGGCCCCGGCTCCGGGCACGGCCCCGGCCCCATCCCCATCCCCGGCCCCGGGCACGAGCACGGTCCCGGCCACGTCCGTCGATCCGGCCTCGGGCCCCGCCACGTCCGCCGACCCGGCCCCGGCCCCGGCCCCGGCCGGCACCCCGCTGCTGGTCGTCCGGGGCCTGCGGATCGGCTACCGGACCAGGGGCGGCGGCGGCACGCATGTCGCCGTCGACGGCCTCGACCTGACGGCATCGGCCGGGCAGGTCACCGCCGTGGTGGGCGAGTCCGGCTCGGGCAAGAGCAGCACCGCCCACGCCCTCGTCGGTCTGCTCCCCGCCGGAGGCACGGTCCTCGGCGGCTCGGTCCGCCTCCAGGGCGAGGAGCTGACCGGACTCGGCGAACGGGCCTGGCGGCAGGTGCGGGGGCGCCGGATCGGGCTGGTCCCGCAGGACCCCGGCGTCAGCCTCGACCCCGTCCGTCCGGTCGGCGCGCAGATCGCCGAGGTGCTGCGGATCCACGCCCTGGCCACCCGCCGGGACGCCCAGGAGCGGGCCGTCGACCTGCTGTCCGAGGCCGGGCTGCCCGAACCCCGGCAACGGGCCCGCCAGTACCCGCACGAACTGTCCGGCGGCATGCGCCAGCGCGTCCTCATCGCCCTCGCCACCGCGGCCCGCCCGCGCCTCCTGGTCGCCGACGAGCCCACCTCGGCCCTCGATGTCACCGTGCAGCGGCAGATCCTCGACCATCTCCAGCACGTCGTGACCAGCACGGGCACCGCGATGCTCCTGGTCACCCATGACCTCGCGGTGGTCGCCGACCGCGCCCAGCACGTGGTGGTGATGGCGCGGGCGCGGGTGGTGGAGGCGGGGCCCGTGGAACAGGTCCTCACCGACCCGAGACACCCGTACACGCGCACGCTGCTGTCCGACGCGCCCGCCCTCACCGGCCGTACGAGGCGGCGACGCCGTCCGGCGGGGTCCGGTGAGGCCGTGCCGGGGGCCGGTGGGTTGGTGGCCGAGGGGGTGGATCCGCGCGCCGGTGTGCCGGGCCGCCGTCCTGGTCCGGTCGGGCCCGACGCCGCCCCGATCCTCACCCCCAACCTCACCCTCGATCCCACCGCCCCCGACCGGCCGGAGGTCCCCGCGCTCCCCCTCCTCCGCGTCACCGGCCTCACCCGCTCCTTCCCCGTCCGAGGCCCCGCCCTCTCCCTGAGGCGCCGCACCCGCACCGCCGTCGACGGCGTCGATCTCGAACTCGGCCGGGGCGAGACACTGGGCGTCGTCGGAGAGTCCGGCTCGGGCAAGTCGACCACCGCCCGTATGATCCTCGGCCTCGAACGGGCCGACCGCGGCACGGTCCTGCTGGACGGCGTCGACCTCACCACCGCGCGCGGCGCCGCCCGGAGGGCCCTGCACCGCCGCGTCCAACTCGTCTACCAGAACCCCTACGCCTCCCTGAACCCCCGCTTCACCGTCCAGGAACTCCTCACCGAGCCCCTGCGCAACCACCGTCTCGGCACCCGCGCCGAATGGCCCGCCCGCGTCCGGCGGCTGCTCGACGACGTGGCGCTGCCCGCCGGGACCGAGCGCCGCCGCGCCGCCGAACTCTCCGGCGGCCAGCGCCAGCGCGTCGCCATCGCCCGCGCGCTCGCCCTCGGCCCCGAACTCCTGGTGTGCGACGAGCCGGTCTCCGCGCTCGACGTCACCGTCCAGGCCCGCATCCTTGACCTGCTCATCGGTCTCCAGGAGCGGCACGGACTGAGCTATCTCTTCATCTCCCACGACCTCGCCGTGGTCGCCCAGGTCAGCGACCGGATCGCCGTCATGCGCGCGGGCCGGATCGTGGAGAGCGGCCCCGCCGAGGAACTGCTGCGCGCACCGCGCCACCCGTACACCCAGGAACTGCTGGCCGCCGTCCCCGGCGACCGCCGCGCCCACAGCACAACGGAGGACACCCCATGGAGCTAGGGCTCATCACCTTCGGCAGCCTGCTGCCCGATCCGCTCACCGGTGAGACCCTCACCCAGCGGCAGCGGCTGCGGGACGTGGTCCGTGCCGCCACCGAGGCGGAGCAGGCCGGTTTCGCCTGGTACACGGTCGGCGAACACCACTTCGGTGAGCGGGACGTGATCCCCTCGCCCGCGCTGGTGCTGGCCGCGATAGCCGAGCACACCTCGACCATCCGGCTCGCCACCGGCACCACCCTGGTCGCCAACCGCGACCCGGTCCTGGTCGCCGAGGACTACGCCCTGGTCGATCTGCTCTCCGGCGGCCGGCTGGAACTCATCGCGGGCGGCTCCTTCTTCCCCGAGCCCTACGCGGTGTTCGGCCAGGCCCCCGAGTCGAAGGCGGCCCGCAAGCGCGAGAACACCGAACTGCTCCTGCGGCTGTGGACCGAGGAACGCGTCACCTGGCAGGGCGCGTTCCGCCCGCCGCTCACCGATGTCACGGTCCGCCCCAGGCCCCTCCAGAACCGCCCCCCGCTGTGGATCAGCGGCGGTGTCGGCACCGAATCCGTACAACTCGCCGTGGACCACGGGCTGCCCCTTGTCGTGGGCACCACCGCCCGCGAACCGGGCACGTTCGTACCGGTCTTCGACGCCTACCGCACCCAGTGGCGGCAGCACCGCTCCGGTCCGCCCGGACGGCTGGGCGCGGCCAGCCATGTCTTCGTCGCCGAGTCGTCCCAGCGGGCCCGCGCCCTGTGGGCCCCGTACATGAACGGCTACCTGACCGTGAAGAAGCCCGGCGCCACCCATCTGCCCGCCCCACCCGACTTCGACGTCTACATCGGCGACGACGGACCGGCGATCTGCGGCAGCCCCGCCGAGGTCGTCGACAGACTGGGACGGCTGCACGAACTGTGGGGCCACGATCTGCATCTGCTCGCCATCGACGTGGGCGGCATCCCGTACGCGGAGGTCCAGGCGGCCACCGAACTGGTCGCCGCGCAGGTTCTGCCCCAGGTGGCGGGACTCGGCGCGCGTAAGGCGGTGGCGGCCGATGCCTGACCGCGATCCGGGCACCCTGCCCCCGGTGGTCGACGCCGCCTGGGTCCGCGAGCACCTCAACGCCCTCGTCCTGGCCGATGTGCGCTGGTTCCTGGACGGCCGCAGCGGGCGCGACGCCTATCTCGCCGGGCATCTGCCGGGCGCGGTCTGGGTCGATGTCGACACCGTGCTGTCCGCGCCGCCCGACCCGTCCGGCGGGCGCCACCCCCTCCCCGACCCGGCCGCCTTCGCCCGCGACCTCGGCACGCTCGGCATCGGGGACGGCACGACCGTGGTGGCCTACGACGCCGACGGCGGACCGTACGCCGCCCGCCTGGTGTGGCTGCTGCGCCGCACCGGACGGCCCGCGGCGCTGCTCGACGGCGGACTGAAGGGCTGGCCCGGCGCCACCGAGACCGGCGAGGTGGTGCTCCCCGAACGCCGTCTGACCCCGGTGGACTGGCCCCGGGCCGCCCTGCGCGACGCCGACGAGGTGGCGGCGCGGAACGCGGTCGTCCTCGACGCCCGAGCCGCCGACCGCTACACGGGGGACAACGTCCTCCCCACGGACATCCGCTCCGGCCACATCCCCGGCGCCCGCAGCGCCCCCTGGAGCGCCAACCTCACCCCGGACGGCACTTTCGCCACGCCCGGCCAACTCCGCGAACGCTACCGGGCGCTCGGCGCGGGCGACGGGACGGAAGTCATCGTCTACTGCGGCAGCGGCGTCACGGCCTGCCACAACCTCCTCGCCCTGGAACACGCCGGCTTCCCCCACGCGTCCCTCTACCCCGGCTCCTGGTCCGCCTGGTCAGCGGACCCATCCCGCCCGGTGACGACGGGGGCGGAGCCTGGGTAGGGGCGGGGGTGTGGGGGCGGCCCGGTGGGGGCTCGGCGCGAGTGCAGCCCGGGTGGCGGGTTCGGCGGGGATGGCGCCCCGGAGTGCGTCGGCAGGCCCGCAACCCGGGCTGCGGCGCCAGCCGGGGGTGGGGCCGGGTGGGGGGCTTGTCGGGAGGGGAGGCCGGGTGGTGGGCTCGGCGGGGATGGCGCCCCGGAGTGCATCGGCAGCCCCGGAACCCGGGCTGCGGCGGCAGCCGGTGGCGGGATCGGTGGAAGCGGAGCCCGGGTGGTGGGCTCGGCGGGGATGGCGCCCCGGAGTGCATCGGCAGCCCCGGAACCCGGGCTGCGGCGGCAGCCGGTGGCGGGATCGGTGGAAG
>NZ_JBEXLA010000031.1:73036-130413 GCF_040609715.1 Streptomyces sp. NPDC004610
AGCGGAACCCCGGTTGCGAGCCCGGCGGGGACAGCGCCCCGGGGGCGGTCGCCAGGCCCGTAACCCGGACCGCAGCCGCATCGGGGGCGGAGCACGAATGGTGGTTCCGGCCGGAGCGGAGCCCGGGTCGCGCCCCCGCCGGGAGGCGTGCCCCGGTGGAGGGCAGGCAGGTCGGCAACCCGGGCCACAGCGCCAGCCGGGGCGGAGCCTGCGTCGCGGGCTCGGCGGGAGTGGGCCCGGGTTGCGGGCCCGGCGATGGGTCGGCGGGCCCGCAACCCAGGCCGCAGCCCCAGCCGGGACGGACCCCAGCCGGGACGGACCCCAGGCGGCCGATCCGGCGGGTGCGGTGCCGGGTCGCAGGCGGCTCGACGGGGTGTCGCCCCGGTGGCGGGTCGCCAGGCCCGCAACCTGCGTGCCAACCCCCGCCTCGGCGCCGCCCCTGTCGCATACCCCCGGAAAGCACCCCGGGCCGCAGGCCCGGCGAGGGCCGGGCCCGGGCAGGGGGCCCGCCCCCGGCGGAGTCCAGCCGCGGGCATTCCCCGCAGGTCACCAGCTCGTCTCCCCCCCCGGGATCACCAGCCCGTCCACACCCCCCCCGGGATCACCAGCTCGTCCCCTCCCGGCACCACCAGGCCGCCCCCCCCCGCCGGGATTACAACCCGTCCTCCTCCCTCCCCCGGATCACCACCCCGTCCCGAATCGCGCCATCGGCTCGATCAGTTCCCGCTCCTCGTACGAGAGGTGTGACAGCAGGGTGTCCGTGAGGAGGTCCACCGTCGCCCGTAGTCCCTCGCCGCCCGACTCGCCCAGGGCGAAGGCGATCAGCTCGCGGTCGAGGCGCTCGATCACGCCCTGTATGGCGTGATGCTCCTCGGCGAGCCGGTCGAGCACCGCGCCCAGCCGGGGGTCGGAGCGGCGCAAGTAGGGGAAGAGGTCCTGGTCCTCGCGGGTGTGGTGCAGCGCGGTGACCCGGCAGTACGAGGCGCAGTAGGCGCCGAGGGTCCAGATGTTCTGGCGCAGGCTCAGCTTCTGGATCTCGGAGCGGGCCTCGCCGGGGTCGAGGGTGTCGGCCAGGACCTCGTGGACCACCGCGCCGAGCCGTTCGAGGTCGGCGCGCAGCTGGTCGTGCGCGGCGATCAGGTTGCGGGCGGGCTCCTGTTCGTGGCGCGGGTAGCGCCGTTCGGGGTCGGCGGGGGGACCGGTGGGGCGCGTGGACTCGTCCCACAGGCGCTCCGTGGACCGACGTACCCCGGGATCGGGGGTGGGCCGTACGGACAGCCGCTCGCCGGGCGGGGCGAGGGTGGCCGTGCGCGCGCCCGCCACCGCCACGGCCGCCGCCACCGGGATGTTGGCCGCCGTACCGCCGCGCTCGGCGGCGACCAGTTCCCGGGTCGCGGGCGCCACCTCCGCCGCGAACACCTCGATCAGCGCCGGTTGCCGCGCGGGCAGCAGGAACGCGCTCGTGCCGTGCTCCAGCGTGAGCGCGGCCAGTTGCTCGGGCCAGGTGTCCAGCGGGCCGCGCGGGAAACCGCCCGGACCCGGCGAGAGGTTGTAGAGCCGCCGGACGGCTGACGGCGGGCGCCCGGCCGCGAGCGCCGCCTCGTCGATCCGCCGGTGCCCGGCCCCGAGCCGGCCCGGCGGTACATGCGGGACGCTGGGCAGCCAGCCGTCGGCCGTCTGGCCGACCAGGTCCAGCATGCGCGGGCCGATGGCGCCGACCCAGATCCCCATGGGGTGCGCGGGGGCGGGGCCGGGGGCGGCGCCGTCGAGCCGGTAGTGCTCGCCGGTGACATGGACCGGCCCGTCGCCGTGCCAGAGCGCCCGGACGATCGCGATGGCCTCCCGGGTGGCGCGGACCGCCTCGCCGGGGGTGCGGTGCGGTCCGCCGTCGGCGGTGATGGCGTCCCAGTAGGACCCGGCGCCCAGCCCGAGTTCGACCCGGCCGCCGCTGAGCCGGTCCAGGCCCGCCGCGGTGCGGGCCAGCACGGCGGGCGGACGCAGCGGGAGGTTGGCGACGTTGGGGAAGACCCGTACCCGGGTGGTGGACGCGGCGATGACCGCGAGCGCCACCCAGGCGTCGAGGAGATCCGGCCGGTAGGGATGGTCCGGCACGCTCACCAGATCCAGCCCGGACCGGTCCGCGACGCGGGCCGTCGCCACCGGTTCGTCCCCGGGTCCCGCGCCCGGCACCAGGACGGCGCCGAAGAGGAGGTCGTGTCCGTAGTCAGGCATGTGCGTGAACTCCTAGGCGGCGGACCGGCCGGGGGCGGGCGCGGGGGCCGGGGTGCGGCTCCAGAGCCTGCCGGGCCCGGCGAGCGCGGCGAGGGTGGCGACGCCCAGCGCGACGGCCGACATGACGAACGCGGTGGTGTAGCCGGACTCGGCGGGGAACTGCGTCCCGGGAACGGTCCGGGACGCCACCAGGGAGGCGGCGATCTGCGCGCCGAGGGAGCCGCCGATGGTACGCATGATGGTGTTGATGCCGGTCGCCTCACCGGTCTGGCCGCGGTCGACGGCGCTGACGACGAGGTTGGCCAGCGCGGCGAAGGCGAACCCGACGCCGATGCCCAGCACCGCCGAACCGGCGTACATGGCGCCCTCGCTGTCGTGCGCCCCGGCGTAGATGACGAAGCCGATCACGCCGATCAGACAGGCCAGGACCAGCGGCAGTTTCCAGCCCACGGTGGCGCCGATCCGCCCGGCGAGCGGGCTGGCGATCAGCATGGTGACCGCCATCGGCACCATGAACAGCCCGGCCTCGGTGACGGAGGCGCCGAAGCCGTACCCGGCGGCCCGCGGGGTCTGGGCGAGCAGCGGGACCAGGGTGAAGGCGCCGTACATGCCGAAACCGATGATGAGCGCGGTGACATGGCTGGTCAGTACGGCGGGCCGGACCAGCAGCGGGATGTCGATCAGCGGATCGCGCACCTTCTTCTCGGCGTACACGAACACCACGAGCAGCACGGCCGCCGCGACGAACAGGCCGATCACCGGACCCGACGCCCAGCCCCACGACTTGCCCTGGCTGATGGCCAGCAGCAGCGCCACCACGCCCGCGCTGAGCAGCACCACACCGGTCCAGTCGATCCGGCCGGGGGAGGTGACCGCGGACTCCTTGATGAAGGCGCTGACGGCGGCGATACCCAGCAGGATCACGAGGAGGCCGAACCAGAAGATCCACCGCCAGTCCAGCGCGTCCACGATCGGACCCGGCACGACCAGCCCGACACCGAAGCCGATGCCGAACGTGGAGGAGATCAGCCCGATCGCCACGGGCACCCGCTCGCGCGGGAACGAGTCGCGCACGATGCCGAACGCGAGGGGGAACGCGGCCGATCCGACGCCCTGCACCGCGCGGGCGACGATCAGCAGGGCCAGCGAGCCGGACAGCGCGGCCAGCAGCGTACCGGCGGCGAACACGCTGAGGCTGGCGATCAGCACCCGGCGCTTGCCGAACATGTCGCCGACCCGCCCGAGCAGCGCGGTGGCCACCGAGGCAGTGAGCAGGAAGGAGCTGAGCACCCAGGAGACACCGGTGGTGGAGGCGTCGAACTCCCGCTGGAGGTCGGGCAGCGCGGGCACCACCATCGTCTGCATCAGCGAGAACGACAGGACGGCGAGCAGCAGGGCGGCGAACGGGGCGGCGGTGCTTAACGATGAGCCGGTGGGGGCCTCGGCCTTGGTCGTGGGTGTTTCGGTCATGGAGCGGTCCTTCGGGAACGGGCGCCGCGGTCCGTGGCTCGGCACCACGGATCGAGCGCCGAACTAATGTCATCGCGTAATCATTCCACTCTGTCATCATTACGTCCAGCCATAATGTTGCGCTACCGTGAACAGATGAACGAAACCCCTGAACAGGGCCGCGGTGCGACCGCGGGCGGAGCGGCGGCGGTGCCCCGGCCCCCGAGCCTGCTGTCGCTGCCGTCCTATCTCGCCGGGCACGCCGCGCGGATCGGCCATGACGCCCTGGTGGAGGCCGTGGGCCGGCACGGACTGCGGCTGCCGCACTTCGCGACCCTGACCGCGCTCGCCGACTTCGGCCCGCTGCCCCAGCATGTGCTGGCCGACCGGCTCGGCTTCCAGCGCAGCCATCTCGGGGGCTACCTGGATGCGATCGAGGAGCGGGGACTGGTCCGGCGTACGCGGGATCGAGCCGACCGGCGCCGGCAACTGGTCGAACTCACCGGCGAGGGCGAGGCGCTCCAGCGCCGGCTGTGGCGGGTGGCCGAGCAGTCCCAGGACTCGTTCCTGCGGGGTTTCACCCAGGCCGAGCGCGAGACGCTGACGGAACTGCTGCGCCGGGTCCTCGACGCCGACGACCGGGCGCGCGCCCCGGAAACCGGTTCCCGAATTACGGATGGCTAGTTCCTGATATTCCCGAACCCCGAATCGGCTTCACACGGCTGCAACAGTGAATTCACGGAACATGTTTGGAATTCACCATGCAGTCTTTGTATGCTGGTACGTAAGTTTTGCTTCGTGCAAGGAACTTGACTTGCGGGGGAGAGAAATGACGCCTCAATCTTCAGAAGTCCTGCGGAAGCCTCTCATACCCACCCAGCCGAACGGATCCGGGACACCCCCGGTCTCCCGTCCGGTCGCCGAACTCCTGCCGGGCTCGTTACAGGCCGCGGTTCCCGCGTCCGGCGGCTGGCGCATCCTGATCGTCGAGGACAACACCGCGGACACCACCGCCACCGTGGGTGCCGTCGGCACCCTGGAGGACGGCCTGCGCCGCCACGGCCACGATGTCACCGCCGTGACCCGTGGCGCCGCGGCCCTGGAGGCCCACGAGAGCGCCGACCTGGTGCTGATGGACCTCGAACTGCCGGACCTGGACGGCCTGGAGGTCTGCAAGGCCATCCGCTCGGTCAGCTGCGTCCCGCTGATCGTCGTCACCGCCCGCGGCTCCGAACTGGACCGGGTCCTCGGCCTCCAGGCCGGCGCCGACGACTACATGGTCAAGCCCTACGGCTTCCGGGAGCTGATGGCCCGGATCGACGCCGTCATGCGGCGCGTGAGCACCCAGCGCCGACTGGGCAAGAAGATCGACTACGGGCCGCTGCACATCGATGTCAACTCCCGCGAGGTCAGCCTGGACGGCCGGGACGTGGAGCTGACCCGCAAGGAGTTCGACCTGCTCTGCCTGCTGGCGTCCCACCCCGACACCGTCATCCCGCGCAAGCGGCTGCTCCAGCAGGTGTGGGGGGACTCCTGGTCCCGGCGGACCGTGGACACCCATGTCAGCAGCCTCCGCGCGAAACTCGGCGCCAGCGGCTGGATCGTCACCGTACGCGGAGTCGGTTTCAAACTGGGGCACGCGTAATCGCTCCGCGAAGAAAGCGGATCGGCGACCGAGAAAGCGAGGAGGCGCGCGAATTTCTGCTCCCGGGCATGCGGAACCGGCATCCGGGCGGGTGCCGCCGCATTTGCAGAACCGCCGGGGGAATTCTGGATCACAGCGGTGGATCGCGGCAGCGGATCACTGCCGTGAATTCCGCTCCGATAGAGCCGCTCGCCCGGAAACGGCATTACCGGATCACCCGATCCCTCGATCACCGGATTACCGGCGAACCGTGCGGCGCGGGCCGTGAAGCAACCGGGCCCGCGCGGCACGGCGGATCGCCGGGCCCGGCACCGTACGGCGGACCACCGGACCTGGCATCGCACGGCGGACCGCCGGGCCCGGCACCGTACGGCGGACCACCGGACCTGGCGCCGCGCGGCGGACCATCGGGCCCGGCACCATACGGCGGACCGCCGGGCCCGGCGCTGCACGGCGGACCGCCGAACCCGGCACCGCACGGCGGACCACCGAACCCGGCGCCGCACGGCGGACGACCCGGCCCGGCACCGTACGGCCCGTCATCCGGCCCGCAGTCGGGGCGGGCTCCGATTCCGACACCAGGAAGCGAGTCGCGGATGTCCCGCACACCCCCTCAGGCCCCCCGCACCCCCCGCACCCCCCGGGTCGTCGTGGCCGGAGCCGGCCCCACCGGGCTGCTGCTGGCCGGTGATCTCGCCGCGGCCGGCGTGGAGGTCGTCGTGGTCGAGAAGCGCCCGTCCGGCATCAGCAACCTCAGCCGTGCCTTCGGCGTGCACGCCCGGACCCTCGAACTCCTCGACGCCCGCGGCCTCGCCGACGACCTCGTGGCCACCGGACAGATCATCCGCGAACTGCGGCTGTTCGGCGCCGTCCCCTTCGCGCTCGGCGCCCTCCCCTCCCGCTACCCCTTCCTCCTGATCACACCGCAGTACGAGGTGGAGCGCCTGCTGCTGCGCCGGGCACTGAAGAACGGTGCGGTCATCCGCCACGGCACCGAACTCACCGGCCTGGAGCAGGACGCCGACGGAGTCACCGCCTCGCTGCGCGGCCCCACGGGCGAGACCTCCCTGCGGGCCGCCTACCTGGTGGGCGCCGACGGCACCCGCAGCGCGGTCCGCGAGGCACTCGGGCTGCCCTTCCCGGGCAAGGTGGTGATCCGCTCGGTCATCCTGGCCGACGTACGCTTCACCGAACGACCGCCCCTCGTCGTGCGGGTGCACGGCACCGGTGACTCCTTCGGCTTCATCGCGCCCTTCGGTGACGGCTACTGGCGCGTCGGAGCCTGGGACCGGGCCCACCGCGACGAACCCGACGACAGCCCGGTCGGGTTCGAGGAACTGCGCGCCCTGACCGAACGGGCCTTCGGCTCCGACTTCGGCATGCACGACCCGCGCTGGCTCTCCCGCTTCCACAGCGACGAACGCCAGGTGCCCCAGTACCGCGTGGGCCGGGTCCTGCTGGCCGGTGACGCCGCCCACCAGCACTCGCCCGCCGGAGCGCAGGGCATGAACACCGGCCTCCAGGACGCCGTCAACCTCGGCTGGAAACTCGCCGCGGTGGCCACCGGCCGAGCCCCCGGCACCCTGCTGGACACCTACCACCAGGAACGCCACCCCATCGGCCGCGCGGTGCTCCGCAGCAGCGGCCTCAATCTGCGGCTCGCCATGGCACGCAACCCGCTGGAGATCGCCCTGCGCACCCTGCGCCGACTGGTGGTCACCCATGTCCGGCCGGTGGCCCGCCAGGCGGTGGGGGAGATCACCGGACTCGGCTGGTCCTACCCCGCCGCCCGCGGCACCCACCCCCTGACGGGCCACCGCACCCCCGACCTCGCCCTCACGACGGGACGCCTGTACGAGGTGCTGCGCGAGGGCCGGTTCGTCCTGCTCCTGCCCCCGTCCGGGACCTCCGGCGCCGACACCGGCCCGGAGATCACCCCCCGCCCCGACCGCCTGCTCATCACCCACCGGACGGACACCGACACCGGCACCGGCACGCGTGCCTACGGCGGTGACACGGCCGTCCTGGTGCGGCCCGACGGCTACTGCGCCTGGGCCGGACCCGCCGACGCCCCCGCGATCGAGGCGGGCCTCACCCCCTGGCTGGGGTGAGCGCCCCGGACGGCCCGAAGGACCCGGCCGGGCGGCGAACCCCGGCCGGTCACCTTCCGGCCGGGCCGGGACGCCTGGCCGATCCCGCGCCGCCGTCACCGTCACCCCCGCCGTCACCGTCTCACCGCGGCGGCAGCGGCGAGAGCGTGGGCAGATGGGCGAGGAACCCACCGTCCACCGACAGCACCTGACCGGTGATGAAGGAGGCCGCGGGGGAGGCGAGATACGCCACCAGCTGACTCACGTCCTCCGGGGTGCCCAGCCGCGGAATGAGGTTCGCGCTCTGGAACATCTGCTGCACGGGCTGGGGCATGTCCGCCTCCAGGGCCGGGGTGCGGACCAGTCCGGGCGCCACCGCGTTGCAGCGGATGCCATGTGCCCCGTAGGCGGCGGCCACGAACCGGGTCAGGGAGATCAGACCGCCCTTGGAGCTGCCGTAGGCCACCATCACCCGGTCCCCGGACAGCCCCTGGCCGCTGGTGATGTTGATGATCGACCCGCCGCCGCGCTCGATCATCACCGGCACGGTGTGCTTGCACAGCAGCATGGGCCCGCGCAGATTGACCGCCATCACCTGGTCCCACAGCTCCACGGACATCGACACCACATCCCGGTCCTGCCGGATCGCGGAGGTCAGCGCCGCGTTGTTGTCCAGGACGTCGATGCCGCCGAAGGTGTCCACGGTGAAGTCCACCAGCGCCTCGACACTCTCCTCCGAGGCGATGTCGACACCGTGGCCGACCACCGAGAGCCCCTTGGCGGCCAGTTCCGCGGCGGCGGCCTGGGCGGGGCCGTCGGCGACATCGGCGAGGACCACGTCCGCTCCCGCCCGCGCCAGGGCCTCCACGGTGGCGAAACCGATCCCTCCCGCACCACCGGTGACCACAGCCACTTTGCCGGCAAGGGACAGCGTTGCGTCCGTCATGGGTCGACGACCTCTCGTTCGACTGGTACGGCGGGCAGAGGGAGCGCGGTGCTAGGTCAGGTGCGGTGGTGCTCGGTCAGGTGCGTGCGGCCGGGTTCGCGAACAGCTCGGTGAACCGCCCGAGCAGCAGATCGTCCCCCTTGTAGCGGGACGTCTCCGCGGCGCCCAGCACGATCGGGCCGTCGGGACCGGGGACCTGCGAGGCACCCCCGGTGGCCCCCAGCGGCACCAGGATCGCGCTCTCGCCCGGCCGGTAGACCTCTTCCGCCGGCCGCCCGGCGGCCAGCGCCCTGATGTTGGCCGCCACCACGGCCGCGTGCTCGGAGGCAGCCTTGGACCGCTTCGGCTCCGGCACGGCCGTGACATCGCCGATGGCGAAGACGTTCGCGGTGCCCGGCACCCGCAGCTGCTCGTCCACCTCGACATGTCCGTCCGGCCGCCGGGCCGCCGCGAGGGCGCCGCGCAGCATGTCACTGCGCGGGGCCATGCCGTAGCAGCGGAACCACAGGTCCGCGTCGATCCGCGCCCCGGCCCGGGTGGTGACCGAGAACGGGCGGCGCACCCCCGGCTCCACCGGCGGCGGCGAGGTCAGCGCGCTGCCCAGCTCCAGCCGTACGCCCCGCGCGGTGAGTTGCTCGCGCAGGGCGCCGCGCAGTCCCGGGAGGTACTGGCCGCCGAGCACGTCCTCGGCGGGGTCGACCACCACCACCTCGATGTGCGGCCACTGCTCGGTGATCTCCCCGGCCAGCTCCAGCCCCACGGGACCGGCCCCGAGCAGCAACACCTTTGAAGCGGCGGCGAGTTCGGCCCGGGTGTGCGCGTGCCGGAGCTGGGACTGCGCGCTGTCGTCGATGTCGGGCTTGGCCGGGTACGGGTACGAGGACCCGGTGGCCAGGACCACGTACTGGGCGTCGATCACCGTGCCCCCGGCGGTGGTGACCCCGCTCGGGTCCACGGCGACGGCGCGGTCGCGCAGATGGCGGCAGCGGGCGAACAGCCCCTCGTAGCCGAAGTAGATGCGGGGCGCCCAGTCCGCGTCGACCAGCCCGCGCAGGGCGGCCACCGCGTGGACGAAGGCGTCGCCGGGATCGATCAGGACGACGTCGAAGTCGGGGTCGAGGTGGCGGGCCAGTGCGGTTCCTCCGTATCCGCCGCCGACGATTGCGACCGTGCTGCCCATAGGTTGCGCTCCTTGTGCCTACCGTGCGGAATCCACCGGCCGGACAGAGCTCCTCCGACGTGCCGGAGCCTAGCCCGAAGCCTAGGTAAAATGCAATCTGCATGGTACTTAGTGGGTGCAGCGCGCAGCGCAGGATCGCAGGCGACGGAAGGTGTCGAGGAACCCCATGCCCCTGGCCTATGTGTACGACCGCTTCGGCGGACCGGAGGTCGAGCACTTCACGGACCTTCCGCAACCGGTTCCGGGACCGGGCCAGTTGCTGATCGCCGTCCGCGCGGCCGGAGTCAACCCGGTGGACTGGAAACGCCGTTCGGGCAGCAGACCGCCCGGGGCGCCGGTCGTGGAGCTGCCCGCGGTCATGGGCGGCGAG
Organism: Streptomyces sp. NPDC004610; assembly: GCF_040609715.1. Taxonomy (NCBI): domain Bacteria; kingdom Bacillati; phylum Actinomycetota; class Actinomycetes; order Kitasatosporales; family Streptomycetaceae; genus Streptomyces; species Streptomyces sp. NPDC004610. The sequence continues at coordinate 82,949 of NZ_JBEXLA010000031.1, forward strand.
GCGGCCGGCGAGGTCGTCGCGCTCGGCCCCGGCACCACCGGCTTCGCGGTGGGGGACGCGGTCCTGGGCGGCCCGGTGACCGGCGGCTACGCCCGGTACACCCTGCTGCCCGCCGAGGCCGCCGTACCCAAACCGCCCGAGCTGCCCTGGACCGACGCGGCGGCGCTGCCGATCGCCGGGGCCACCGGGTACGCGGCGGTCCACCGGCTCGCCCTGCCCGCCGGGGCGACGCTGCTGGTGACCGGCGTCGGGGGCGGGGTCGGGGTGGTCGCGGCCCAGATCGCGGCGGGGCGCGGGGTGAGGGTGCTGGGCTCGGCGGCGCCGGACAAACAGGGGTTCGCCGAGGCGCTCGGCGTCCGGTTCGTCGCCTCCGGCCCGGAACTGGCGGCGCGGGTGCGGGCGGTGGCGCCGGACGGTGTGGACGGCGTCCTCGATCTGGTCGGCGGAGCGGTGCTGCGGGAGGCCGCCACGCTGCTGACGGACCCCGCGAAGCTGGTGAGCGGCGCCGACCGGGAGACGGTCGCCCTGCTCGGCGGCGCACCGCTGGGGGCGGTCAGGGACCGCGCGATCCTCACCGCCGTGGTGGACCTCGCCCGCACCGGCGCCCTCGACCCGAAGGTGACGCGGGTGGTGCCGTTCAGCAGGGCCCCGGAGGCGCTCCGCGCGGTGGAGGGCGGGCACAGCCGCGGCAAGACGGTCCTGGAGATGGGGGCGGGGGAGGGGGAGGGGGAGGCTGACGGGGTGCCGCCCGCCCGATAGCCCCAAAGTAAAGTAAAGCGTGCAGGAAACCTAGGCCGAACGCCCCAGCTGAAGCACCGGAGGCTCCCCTGAACACCACACCGACGGCCGCCGTCGACCCCGGCGAGGCGTCCCGCCCGGCGGGCACGGGCCGCCCCGGCGGCCGGGCCGCGAAACGCCGGGCCATCACCCAGGGCGCGCGCACCGTCTTCGGTCGGGAGGGGTACAGCCGTACCAGCATCGAGGCCATCGCCGCCGAGGCGGGGGTCTCCACGCGCACCATCTACAACCACTTCCAGGGCAAGGACCAGCTCTTCTCGGACGTGGTGCACGACAGCGCCAGCCGGGTCGCGGACGCCTTCATCGCCACCGTCCGCGAGCAGGTCACCGGCACCGACCCGCGCGCCGATCTGCTCACCCTCGGCCTCGCGTTCGTCGGCCAGCGCACCCAGTTCCCCGACCACTTCGCGATGATCCGCCAGATCAAGGCCGAGGTGCAGCACTTCCCGCCCGCGGTCATCGAGGCATGGCACCAGGCCGGTCCCACCCGCGTCCAGCGCGAGGTCGCCTGGCAACTGCAACGCCTGGCCGAGGCCGGTCTCCTGCACATCAAGAACCCCGCCCGCGCCACGGTCCACTTCGTCGCCCTGGTCAACTCCGAGATCACCGTCCGCCCCTACGGCAGCCCGGAACTGACACCGCTCCAGACCCGCAACTGCGTCACCAGGGGGGTGGAGGCGTTTCTGCACGGGTATGGGGCGGCGGTGGGGTGACGTGAGGCCGGGGAGGTGAGTCGGGTCTTCTCGAGCCCGGAACCCCCGCCGGGCCGAGGTTGCGAGCGGCCGGAGGCTTCCCGGTGGTCACTCGTCGTCGCGCTGGTGGTTGGCCCAGACATAGCTCTCGGGGAGCAGCTCGGCGACCGGGACGGCTCGGACCCGGTCGCCGTCGCCGACGATGACCTTGAGGGTGGGGAAGTAGTCGAGAAGGACCTGACGGCAGCGACCGCACGGAGGTACCACTCCCCGGCCGCGGTCGCCCACGGCGACGATCGTGTCCAGTCGGTCGGCGCCCTCGGCGGCTGCCGCACCGATGAGGACCAGTTCCGCGCACGGCCCTCCGGTGAAGTGGTAGACGTTCACCGCCGTGATGATCCGGCCGTCGTGGGCGCGGGCCGCGGCTGCCATGCTGTGTTCCTCGCCCTGGCAGCGGGTGCGGGCCACCTGTGTCGCGGCCTGGATGAGTTCGTGGTCGACGGGGTGGGACTGGCTGGTCATCTTCCTTGCTTTCGTGGGATGTCAGGCGGGACGGTGACTCGGCTGGTCACAGGGGTGCCGCCTGCCGTGACGGGGTTCAGCGGCAGCGGCCCGTTCCAGACCCAGCCCGGCGTCGATCTCGCCCCGGCTGTACGCCCGTTCGGCCGCGAGGGAGCGGGCCCGCTGGAACAGGTCGGTGGCCTGCCGGGCGTGACCGCGACGCAGCGCGCTGTCGCCGAGCCGCAGCAGTGTCTCCACGGCCTCCGTCCACAGGCCGAGTTCCTCGGCGACGAGGAGCCCCTCCCGGTGCAGCCGCTCCGCACGCTCGGGATCGCCGTCGCGTTCCGCCACGAGCGCCAGGGCGCGGGTGGCCCGGAGCTGTCCCCAACGGTCCCCGATCTGCTGGAAGAGGGCGGCGCCCAGTTCCGCGCGGGACGCGCCCCGGGCCGGGTCGAGGGCGACCAGCTCGACCAGGGCGGCTGCCTCGCCCCACCGGTCCCCGGCCTCACGCGCACCGGCCAGGCTCGCCGTCAGCAGACGATGGGCCGCGTCGTGGTGCCCGTGGGCGGCCCAGCCGCCGCCGATGAACCAGCCGAGCCGGGCCCGCAGCACCGGATCGCCGATGCCCACCGTGGGATCCGCGCCGGGCGGGAGCGGAGCCGTGCCGGTCGGCGCGGCCGTCCGCAGCTCGATTCCGGTGAGCCAGGTCCGGGCGGTGAGGCGTGCGGTTGAGTGAGTGGAGGCCGCCTCGGCGTCGATGGCCAGCGCCGACAGCAGTGAGCGCCGGGCCTCGGTGAGGCGGCCCCGCAGGAACCAGTACCAGGCCATCGCGTTCACCAGCCGCAGCGCCTGCCCGCCGGTGCGGCCGGTGACCGCGAGGTCCAGCGCGCGGCGCAGGTTGTTGGTCTCCGCGTCCAGGCGCTCCAGACAGCTCCGCTGGTCCGGGCCGCGCAGCACCTCGTTCTGCCGCTCGGCCAGCTCGATGTGACACCGTACGAACCGTGTCTGGACGGTGGTTGTCTCGCCCGCCTCGGTGAGGCGTTCGGCGCCGTAGGCGGCCACTGATTCGAGCAGCCGGAACCGGCCCGCCGCACGCACCACCAGGGAGCGGTCCACCAGCCGGGACAGCACGTCGGAGATCCGCTCGGCGGGCAGATCCGGGCCCGCGCAGACGGCCTCGGCGGAGGTCAGGGTGCAGCCGTCGGCGTGCACGGTCAGCCGCCGCAGCACCGCCCGCTCGTCCGGGCCCAGCAACTGCCAGCTCCAGTCGAGCATGCTCCGCAGCGTCCGCTGCCGGGCGGGCAGGCCCCGCATCCGGACCTCCGGGGGGAACCGGCTCTCCAGACCGCGGGCCAGCTCGTCCGGGCTCAGCGTCCGCAGCCGTGGGGCCACGAGTTCCAGCGCGAGCGGAATGCCGTCCAGCCTGCGGCAGATGGCGGAGACCGCCGCCGCGTTGCCGTCGTCGAGGACGAAGCCGGGCACCGCGGCCGACGCCCGCTGCACGAACAGTTCCACCGCGCTGGAGCGGGCCGCCGCCCCGGCGCCGGTGCCCTCCGGCAGCGCCAGCGGGGGCACCGGGTGCACCACCTCACCGGGAAGGTCCAGGGCCTCCTGGCTGGTGACCAGCAGCCGTCCCGCGGGCACCGACGCGAGCACCCTCCCGGCGAAGGCGGCGACCTGCTCGATCAGATGCTCACCGTTGTCCAGCAGGATCAGCAGCCGCTTCGGCGCCACCGCCTGGCACAGCCAGCCCACCAGGTCGTCCAGATCCGGTTCCGACGCCGCGGTGTCGCACAGCCCGAGGGTGGTGATGACTCGTTCGGCGATGTCGTCGGAGGTGGCGGTGGCGGCCAGACCGGCCAGCTCGACCAGCCACACCCCGTCGGGGAACCGATCGGCCGACGCACGGGCCGCGGCCGTCGCCAGCCGGGTCTTCCCGACTCCGCCGAGACCGGTGAGGGTGACCAGGCGGGTGCCCGCGTCGGGGCCGAGCAGCGCCCGGACCCGGCCCAGCGCCTCGCGCCGCCCGACCAGCGGGGTGAGCGGGGCGGGCAGATTGGAACGGCAGGACGGTGACTCGACGGTGGGCGGTGCGAGATGCGGCTCCTGGCGCAGGATCGCCCCGTGCAGCGCGACGGCACCCGGTCCGGGCGCCAGCCCCAGCTCCTCGTCCAGCGCGCGCCGCAACTCCTGGAAGCTCCGCAGCGCATCGCCCTGCCGTCCGGCCCGGTACAGCGCGCGCATGTGCGCCATCCGCAGCCGTTCGCGCAGCGGATACCGCGCCACCAGCTCGCCCAGCTCCCCGGTGAGCGCCAGATGCTCGCCCAGCGTCAGCCGTACCTCGGCCCGGTCCTCCAGCACCGTCAGCCGCAGCTCCTCCAGCCGCGCGATCTCACCATGGGTGAAGAGGGACTCCGCGACATCGGCGTAGGCCGGGCCCCGCCACAGCGCGAGCGCGTCGCCCAGCAGATCCCCTCGCACCGCGGGATCCCCATGGGCGCGGGCCTGTGCGGCGAGGTCCTCGAAACGCAGGGCGTCGAGCGAGCCGTCCGCCAGCACCAGCCGGTAACCGGCGGGCTCGCGGACCACCCGCTCCCGGCCCAGTACGCGGCGCAGCTGGGAGATCTTGGTCTGGAGGGCGTTGACCGACCCGGCCGGTGCGTCGCCCGCCCACAGGTCGTCGATCAGCCGGTCCGCCGGTACCGGGCCGCCCCCGTGGAGCAGCAGATTCGCCAGCAGGGCCCGGACCTTCGCCTCGGGGACCTTGACGGGCAGCCCCTCGGCATCCCACACGGCCAGCGGCCCGAGCACCCCGTAACGCATCATCGCAGTCTAGTCCTGGGCCACCATCAGGAAATCGTGCGCGCCGCCGGGCAGGGTCACGCGGTATGTTCCCGAACCCGAAACGTGGGGGAGTGCGATGAGCGCCGCCTCGGCCCCCGCCTCCGCCGGTCCCCGGGAGTGGGGCGGGCTGGCCGTCCTCTCCCTGCCCACCGTGCTGCTCGGCCTCGATGTCACCGTCCTCTATCTCGCCCTGCCCTCCCTCGCCGACGAGCTACGCCCCAGCAGCACCGAAGCCCTGTGGATCATGGACGCCTACGGGTTCCTGATCGCCGGCTTCCTCATCACCATGGGCACGCTGGGTGACCGGATCGGCCGCCGCAAGCTGCTGCTCATCGGCGCCGCCGCCTTCGGAGCGGTCTCGGTGGTGGCCGCCTACTCCGACAGCACCGCACTGCTCATCGCCGCGCGGGCGGCCCTCGGGATCGCCGGGGCCACCCTGATGCCGTCCACGCTGGCCCTCATCACCAACATGTTCGCCGCCCCGCGCCAGCGCTCCCTGGCGATCGGGGTGTGGGCGACCTCCTTCGCGCTCGGCATGGCTCTCGGGCCGGTGGTCGGCGGTCTGATGCTGGACCGGTTCTGGTGGGGCTCGGCGTTTCTGCTCGCCGTCCCCGTCGCGCTCGTCCTGCTGGTGGCCGCGCCGCTGCTGATCCCCGAGTACCGTGCCCCGCGCACCGGGCGCTTCGACCTGCTCAGCGTGGGCCTGTCGCTCCTCGCGATCCTGCCGCTGGTCTACGCGGTGAAGCGCGTCGCCAAGGACGGACCGGAGCCCTTCACCCTGCTCGCCGCGGCGGCCGGAGCGCTGTTCGCGATGCTGTTCGTCCGGCGTCAGCGCGGCCTCACCAACCCCCTGCTGGACATGCGGCTGTTCAGCGACCGGACGTTCAGCGCCGCGCTGGGTGTCCTGCTCGTCGGGCTGGTGGGCGTGGGCGGCGCGATGCTGCTGATCACCCAGCAACTCCAGTTCGTGGAGAACATGACCCCCGTCGAGGCGGGCCTGTGGATGGGGCCGCCCGCGCTGATGATGTTCCTCGCCGCGATCGGGGCGCCGGTGGTCGCCCGCCGGGTCCCGCCGGGCATCGTGGTGGCCGCCACCCTCGCGCTCTCCACACTCGGCTACGCGCTGCTCACCCAGGTCGACGCGGCGGGCGGCCTCGCCCTGATCGTGACCGGCTTCGGGCTGGTCTACCTCGGGCTCGGGGCGCTCGCCTCCCTCGGCACGGACCTGGTGGTCGGGGCCGCGCCACCGGAGAAGGCCGGCTCCGCCTCCGCCATGTCGGAGACCGTGCAGGAACTGGGCCTCGCCCTGGGCGTGGCCATCCTCGGCAGCGTGGCCACCGCCGTCTACCGGAGCGGGGTGGGCGACGAGATCCCCGCCGACACCCCCGCCGACGCTGCCGAAGCCCCGACCGACAGCCTCGCGGGCGCGTCCGCCGCGTCGGACCGGCTGCCCGCCGACTTCCTCGACCGGGCCGAGGAAGCGGCCACGTCCGGACTGAACACGGCGATGCTGACGGCCGCGATCGGGACGCTGCTGCTCTCCTTCCTCTCGGCGGTCGTGCTGCGGCACATCGGCACCAGCGGGCCCGTACCCGGAACCGAGCCTGCCGAGGACGTCCCGGCGGACCGGTGACCCTGGAGATCCCCGGACGTGCCGAGGACGTCCCGGTGGACCGGTGACCCTGGAGATCCCTGGTCGTGCCGAGGACGTCCCGGCGGACCGTGACCCTAGAGATCCCCGGACGGGCCGTTCCACACGGCGCGCAGCACCGCGAAGGTGTCGTCCGGGCCGGGAGACCGGCTCCAGGACCGGGTGCGGAGGGTGTGCAGACGTCCGTACCGGAGGGCGAAGCGTGGCAGCCGGACGCCGAACTCGGCGGTGAGGGCCTCGAGGGTGCGGCGCTCGCCGCTCCGTCCCTTCGGGGGTTCGCCGGGCACGAAGAACTGTTCCGGGGTGAGGGCGCCCGGGGTACCCCGAGTGGTGACCACATCTCCCCGGACGGTGAACCCGTACACCTCCTCGCCGTTCTCGGCGACCGACAGCTGGAAGAGGGTCGGCCGGTGACCGTCATGGGGTTCGCTCCACACCGTCACCGCGCGGGTGCCCAGGGACGCCTGGGTGCCCGGCGAGACGAACCGCCGCTCGTCGAAGGACAGTGTCGGTCTCGCGTCGAAGACGAAGCTCCAGCCGGGCCCCGCGCGGCCGACGGCGGTCACCGGTCGGTCCGCCCAGGGCTGGGTGTCCTCGCCGCGGGGAGACGAGACACGCTCCCACGACGTCGTCGGCCGCCCCAGGTCCTGACTGTCCTCGGCGCCGATACGGCCGGGCAGTTCGGCGGGGTCCACGTTCTCCACGAGGACGAAGCGGTACGACTCCGGGGCGTTGTGCGGGTCCTTCTCCGTGAGCCAGGCCAGGCCCGGCGGGTCCTGGTCGGCCACCGGAGCCGGGCGGTCACCCCGCTGTCCGGCCCGGGGCGTGGCCAGCAGTTCCCGGCCCCGCTCCGGGGTGAGCACGGTGCCGAGCAACGGGTCGGCAAGCAGACCGACCGGAGCGAGATGGTCCGGGCCGAGCGGGCGCCACTCGGGCAGCGCGGCACGCAAGGTGCGCCAGGCGGCGTCCATGTCGCCCCAGCGGGCCTGCTCCCGCGCCTCCTCCACAGCCCGCCCGAACGGGCCTTCGGCGGTGTAGCGGAAGACACCCTCCCGCAGCTGCCGTTCGATCTCCGCCACCGTCTCGCGCACCGGATCGGGGGCGCCCGGCAGATGGAGACCGGGCGCCCCGGCGCGGCGGTGGTACCGCAGATGCTCGGCCACCACCAGCGGCAGCAGCTCAGGCGCGTACAGCGGGTCGGTCGTGAGGCGGCGGAAGGACACCGCGGAGGTTTCCCCGAGCAGCAGCCCGATCTGTTCCCGCAGCCAACCGGCACGGGGCCTCCCGTACGAGCCCGCCTCCGCGAGGGTGGCCGAGGCGGATTCAAGGCGTCCGGCCAGCGCCTCCAGCCGGGCGCTCTCGACGGAGGCGTCCAGCGCGCGGGTGGTCGCGTTGGCGAACACCCTTCCCTCGCGCTCACAGCGGTCCGGCTCCAGACAGTGGAACTCCCGGTACATCGCCTCCATGAACACACCGAAGGACGCGTACCGCTCCGGTGGGCTCGCACGCCAGGGCGCCCAGGAGTACACCGCCCACTCACCCGTCCCGTCCACGTCCCCCGGATCCAGGAGGACGGTGAGCGCGTCCGACTCCACGTCCAGCTGGAGCGCCCGTGTCCACAATCCGGCGAGCAGGTCGTCCTCCGGGGTCGGATCGTCACCGACATCCCCGGGGAAGTACTCGGACAGGCCCCTCGCGTCCTCGTGCCACCCGACCTGCTCGGTCCCGGCCAGCAGCCACAGAAAGCCGCCCGCGTGCCGCCACCCGTCGCTCACCGCCAAAAACGCCCGGTACGAGGGCGACAGCCGACACCCCAACCGGGCCTCCAGGGCGAGGATCCGCTCCTCGGAGGCGGGCGGAAACCCGAGCCCGCCCGCGGGCCAGGCATCCCCGTCACCCGCGCCCTGCCCCTCCGGCAGATCGCTCGCCTCCTGAGCGCCCATCCACTCCTGGTTCCACCGCACCAGAAGAGCCCGCCACCAGCTCTCGGTCATCTCCGTCATGGCTACGATCCTGACAGGCGCCACTGACAACGCCCCTTGCGCGGCGGGCGGGCAACGCCCGCGCGGTAGGGCCCGGTTCTCGGGCCGGGTGCGCGGGCTGCCGTCACCGGACGCTCAGTTCGTGCAGGTCACCGAGAACGGCACGGCGTTGGAGGTGGTGGCGTCGGGTTGCCGGACCTCCACGCCGATCCGGCTGTCCAGGGTCCCGGCGCCGGAGTACGCCGTCAGACGGACGGTGTTCTCTCCCGTCCCGGTGCCGTCCGCCGCCGCGTCGAGGGCCAGGACACGCCAGCCGGGGTCGACGACGGAACCGTCCTCGGAGACCCAGCGGTAGGAGACCTGGGTCGGTTCGGGTGCCGTGAAGGTGACGGTGAAGGTGGGAGCGAGGTCGGCGGGGGGTGCGCAGGTGCCGGTGTAGGTGGTGTGGGTGCCGGTGACGGCTGCGACCGTGCCGTTCTCCGGTGCGGTCTCGGGGTTGTCGTCATCGGTGTGTTGGACCAGGGCGTAGGTCGCCGCGGCGGCCAGCAGGAGGGCGGCGGTGGTGATGAGGGAGAGGACGCGGAGGCGGGGGGAGCGGGCTGGGGCGGGGGCAGGTGGGGGGAGGGGGGTGCGGGCGGTGGTCGCTTCTCGCGCAGTTCCCCGCGCGCCCGAAGGCGTTGTCTCCGAGGCGCCTTGAGCCGTGCTGCCGTCCTGTGTCATGGGCCTCTGTGCCATGGGCCCCCGTGCCTTGGGCCCCTGTGCCGGGGCGTCCGGTGTGATGGTGGCGTGTGCCGTGTCGCCGCGCGTCGCCTCGTCGTCGCCGCTCGGGGGCGTGGGCAGGTCGTCCAGCGTCGGTGCGTCCGTGAGCAGAGGAGCGCTGGTCGTCGTCCCCTCGCTGGCTGTCTCGCGCAGGGCCCGCGCCAGTTGCTCGGCGGGGAGCCGTTCCGCCGGGTTCTTGCGCAGGAGGCCCTCGATGACCGGGGCGAGGGGGCCCGCCCGGCGGGGCGCGGGGAGGTCGGAGTCGACCACGGCGCGCAGGGTGTCCAGCGGTGTCGCGCGACGGAACGGCGAAACGCCCTCGACCGCCGTGTAGAGGAGAACGCCCAGCGACCACAGATCGGACTCGGGGCCGGACGGACGGCCGAGCGCCCGCTCGGGGGGCAGATACTCGGGGGAGCCGACGAGTTCGCCGGTGAGCGTGAGCTGTGTGCTGCCCTCGACCATCGCGATACCGAAGTCGCTGAGCACCACCCGGCCGTCGTCCGCGAGCAGCACATTGGCCGGTTTCACATCACGGTGCTCGACACCGACCGCGTGCGCCGCGCGCAGTGCGCTGAGCACCTCGGCGCCGACATGAGCCGCTCGCGACGGGGTGATCGGCCCCTGCGACCGCAGGAGTTCACCGAGCGAGCGGCCCCGGACCAGCTCCATGACGATCCAGGGACGGCCGTCGTCCATGGCCACGTCGTGGACGGTCACCACGGTCGGGTCGCTGATCCGCGCCGCCGCCCACGCCTCCCGCTCCAGCCGCCGGTACATCCGGTCGAGGTTCGGCCCGGTCAGACCGGCGGGCGGCCGGACCTCCTTGACCGCGATCTCCCGGAGCAGCTTCTCGTCGCGGGCCCGCCACACCGTGCCCATACCGCCCTCGCCGAGCCGGGAGAGGAGCCGGTAGCGCCCGGCGACCAACCGCCCCTCGTGAGGGGCCACCGGTGATCCGCAGTCCGGTACCCCGAACACCGTCCGGGCCACCTGAGTCTCCTGGGTCCCCTCGGCGTACTGCGTCCCCAGGGTCCCCAAGGTCTCCTGAGTCCCCTGGCGCTCATCGGCCCCATCAGCCCCGTAGGCCCCATGGGTCCCCTCGGCCCCCTGGCTCCCCTGCGTTCCCCGCGTCCCCGGGGCTCCCGGTCGCGCTCCCGGCGGGCTCTGCTCGTCCTGGTCGTGCATCGGGACGGGTCTCCTCGTGTCGTGGCCTGCTCCGGCGGGGCGGGCGACGCCCTCCGTCCGAACAAGTACGTCGCGCGGGCACCCACGGTTCGTTCCACTCTGTGGCAGTTCCGTAACTACGCGATCGGGCAACGAATCCGTCCCGAACTCCCCACCGGCTCACGCCGGTCGAAACCGAACGGGCCCGGCGTACGTGTTCTGCGTGTACGGGACTGGACGTGGCCGCCGACCGGCCACGACGATGAGCCGGTCCCCTGCACGAGCAGCACATCATGAGCAGCACACCAGCAGCAGGTATCGGTCGAAAGGCGTGTGGAGTGCCATCCGTCATCGTTGGGCGCACGGGTCCCTTCTCCGGACAGAGCGTGGTACTGGGCAGCGCTCCCCTCACCTTCGGGCGCAAGAGCGACAACGGCGTGGTGATCGTGAGCCAGCGGGCGTCGCGGCTGCACGCCGAGATCGTCACCGAGGACGGCCGGCACATCCTCTACGACCGTGACAGCAGGAACGGCACCTTCGTCAACGACGAACGGATCACCCGGCACGTCCTGCGCCCCAACGACTGCATCCGCATCGGCGAGGAGACCTTCCTCTACGAGGCCCAGGACGCCCTGGAGACGGTCATGGACCTCTCCCTGCTGGACGTCCCGAGGGTGGACGTGTCGGACCCCGGGGTGCTGCGGGTCACCGTGAGCGGCGGGGGGCCGGTGGGGCTGGCGTTCGCGCTGTCGCTGGAGGAGATGCTGCGCGGCCGGGTCGCGATCACCGTCCATGACGGGCGCTGGACCCGCGAGGGCGCCACCGTCGTGTGGAAGGGCGAGGCCGACGGCAACGTACGCCGTCAGCAGGTCGTGACCGTGCAGTCCCGGCAGTATCTGGCGCTGCCGGAGGAGGTGCGGGGCACGCTGTTCGCGGACGGCGCGGCCTTCTCCGAGATGTGGCCCGTCGGGCCCGACTCCGTCGACGGCAGGCCGCCCCGCAACATCCGCATCGCCTATATCGAGGACCGGTTGCTGGCGCTGGCCGGGCGACGGCCGGCGATCCGGCTGGTGCCCCGGCGCTTCGACCCGGAGGAGCCGGGGCGCCTCGCCCAGCAGCACATCCTGGTGATCTGCGAGGGCGGACGCTCGCGCACCCGGGAGCACTTCGCCGACCGGTTCGGCACCGCCGACGCCTCGATCTACTCCCTCGACGGCGAGCATCTCCAGGACCTCGTGCTCGGTCTGAGGGTGAAGTCGCGGCTGCCCGACCCGATGAGCGTGCTCCTCACCGTCTCCCAGAACCGGTTCCTGCTCAACTCGCTGCGCGGCGAGGGCTTTCTGAACATGCGGCTGACCCGGGAGGAGGCCAAGAGCGTCATCGGTATCGACCCGGTCCGCCATGTCTTCGAGGAGTGCGTCGCGGCCCGGCCCTGCCTGATGACCCGGGAGGAGGGCAACGAGTTCCGCTGCCCCACCCACGGCACCCTGTTCCTGCCCGCCCTGCTGCGCGGCTCCCCGCTCTGGAAGGAGATCCTCCAGGGACTCAACCTCTTCGACGTCCCCGAGGACGATCTGACCGCGATCACCTCGTTCCGCCTGGACATGGTCCAGCGCCCCCGCTTCACCGCGCAGCTCACCCGCCCCACCGCCACCGCGCCGGGCACGTACGGCTTCCTGCTCGGCGACGCCGCCAACGCCATCCACTTCTGGCCCGGCCGCGGCCTCAACAGCGGTCTGGCGTCCGCCACCTCGCTGGCCCGCTCGCTCAGCCGCGCCTGGCGCGGCAAGCCCCTGCGGGACGCCGACTTCATCCGCCACGAGGCGGCCATGTCCATGCTCCAGTACCGGCACAAGAGCCGCGCCTGGAACGCCATGGTCACCACCGACGAACACGGTGTCACCCGCGCCATCAAGGACATCATCGCCCGCGCCGCGGGGACCTCCGGTACGCAGTCCCCGGGCGTCCCTCCCTCCGGCGGCACGTCGGCCCCGCCGACCCCGTCGGCCACCGGCCCCGGCGACGCCCTCGACGCGCTCCTCGACCGCATGACCGGCATCCGCGAACGCCTCGCCCCGCGCCTGCCCGGCATGCCCTCGGACGCCGAACTGCGCACCCACCTCGCGACCGTCGCCCCCGCCACCCTGCGCACCCTGCGCGAGAGCGGCGCCTGGGACACCCTGATCGTCGGCGGCGAGGAAGCCGACATCGACCTCTTCTACCGCGACGACGGCCCGGTCTACGTCCCCCGCACCACCGACCCCCGCACCACGGCGCCGCCCACCGGGGTGCCGCGCGAGGCGATGTCCCTGAACCCCTACGACGCCCGGCCACCGCGGACGACGTAGCGGCACCTGCTCGCCGCCTTCCCCGGCTCCTCACCCGGACAGCACGCTCCCCCCGTCTCCTGGACAGAACACCCCAGTCCTGGAAAGAACGCTCCACTGGTAATGTCCGAGGCGTGAAGAGGAAGCCGTCGAACGGTGAGCGGGGCCCGGTGGAGGATGCGGGTGAGTTGGTCGCCACCCGTGAGCGCATCGTCCGGGCGGCCTCGCGGCTGATGCAGCGCCAGGGCTACGACGGTACGGGCATCAAGCAGATCTCGGTCGAGTCCGGGGCGACGCTCAGTTCGGTGTATCACTTCTTCCCGGGCGGCAAACAGGAACTGGCCGTGGCGGCGATCCACCGCGGCGACCTGGAGTTCATCGACGAACTGCGCGCCGCGTTCGAGCAGTGCGACGACCCGGCCGACGCGATGGTGCTCCTCTCCCACAGGCTCGCGGACGGCCTGCGCGCCTCGGACTGGAACGACGGCTGCCCCATCACGACCACCGCGCTGGGCACCGTGGGCCGCCTTCCCGACCTTCAGGCAGCGGTGTCCGCCGTGTTCGGGCGCTGGCACGCCCTGATCTTCGAGCGGATGCGCGGGGCGGGGATCGGCGAGGAGGACGCGCGGGCCCTGGCCCACACCGTGATCAGCACGCTCGAAGGCGCCGAGCTGACCGCCCAGATGACGCGGAGCAGTGCCCCGCTGGAGGCCGCGGGGAGTCATCTCGCCCGCCTGATCGTGGGTCTGCGCGCGGAGGCGGCGGCGGGCGGTCGCTGACCGGGTGGGCCGTGGCCGCACCACACCCGGCATCCGCTACGCACACCGGATGCGGTCAGGCGGCGGGCTTCTTGAAGGTCTCGAACAGGCTGGTGAAGCTGTCGGCCGCATGCCCCGCGGCGATCCCCCGGCGGAAGATCTCCAGGACCGCGCCGGGCAGGGTGGCGTCGACGCCCGCGTCCTCGGCCGTGCGTACCACGTGGTCGACGCTGGCCACGCCCATGGCCAGCCGGTCGACATCGCCGGGATGCAGACCGGCGTCGATGCGCGGGGTGTAGAAATCGAAGAAGTCGGTCATCGAGCCGACCGTGTCGGAGAGGTAGGGCCCCAGCACCCGCGCGCTGATCCCATGGGCGTCGGCCACCGCGAGCGCGTGGAGATAGGCGAGGGCGGTGGTCCAGAAGAGATCCAGCTGAAGCTGGTAGTACAGCGCCGCCAGGCCGGGGTCCTCACCCTTGTAGTCGGTCGCGGTGAGCACCTCCAGCGTCTCCTTGACGGCGTCGAAGACAGGGCGGGGCCCGCTGTAGAAGGTGAACGACTCCGGCTGCCCGATCCCGGTGGGCGATGCCTGCACACCTCCGGTGAGGTACTCGGCGCCGTGGCCGACGGCCCACGCGGCTGCCTCCCGCGACCTTTGCGGGGTGTCCGAGCTGAGATTGACGAGCGTCCTGCCCGCCAACGCGTCCGTGGCGTCGTCCAGGACGGTGTACATCGCGTCGTGGTCCGTCAGGCTGAGGATGACCACCTCACCGGCCGACACCGCCTGCGCCGGGGTGGCCGCCTGCGCGGCGCCCCTCGCCACCAGGGCCTCGCCCCGGCTCGCGGTCCGGTTCCACACGGTCACCGGGTGGCCGTGATCGAGGAAGGCACCGGCCATGGCATGCCCCATCGGTCCCAGCCCGATGACGGTGATCGGCTGCTTCTGCATCAAGACCCCTCATTCGCTTCCGCATTGGATTGATCGCTCCATCTAGACGGCACACTAGCAGGAGGAGTGGAGCGAACGCTCTAATTAGTCGATCCGTGCGCGGGCGTCCTCGTCGCGGGGGCGGCAGGCCGAAGGCCGGTTGCTGTGACAGGCACTGGAGCAGCCGCGGCACCGCAGCCAACTTCCCGCTCTCCCAGCCCGCCCCAGTTCACCCGGCCCTCCCCACCCTCTCCGCCTGATGGCCCCGGCCCGGTTCGCCGCGGCTCCCTCTCCCCGGAACCGATCCCCTTCCTGAGGGAAGGTCCGAAACCGACGTCATCTGACCGGCTGGCCGCTTTCCGCCTGGACGTCCGACCGTGAGCATCGGGGGATGTCCATCAACCATGAGGCGACACGGGAGGCCGATCGCGAGGACGGGCCGGTGGTGTCGGCGAGCACCGACGCGATCCCGGCGGCGGACCGGTTCGACTGGTGGGTCGAGATGGTCGGCGACGAGGTCATGCCCGTGACGATCCACAGCCCGCACGCCGCCCGTTTCCGGGGCAGCGTGGAGGCCGTGGGGATGCCGCAGAGTCAGGTGGCCGCGTTCACCTTCTCCCCGATGACGGCCCGCCGGTCAGCCCTCGACATCCGTCGTCACGATCCGGAGGAGTACTACCTCGTCCTGGTCCTTGGGAGCCCCATCCGTCTGGAGCAGGCCCGCGGCGTCGCCTGCCTCGGCGTCGGCGACATGACTCTCTTCTCCACCTCGGCCCCCCTGACCTGTGACTTCCTCGACCGAGGCCGACAGACCCGTCTGACCTTGCTGCGACTCCCGCGCACCGTGTTGCCGCTGGCCGGCGGCCGGGGGGACCGGCTGCTGGCCGAGCCGCTGTCCACCCGGGCCGGGGCGGGGTCGGCGGCACTGCTCGGCTCCTACCTGGCCGCCCTGCCGACGGCTGCCCGCGCCTGTGACCCGGCGGAACTGTCCCGGCTCGGAGTGATCGGCGTCGATCTGGCCGCGACCGCGCTGGCGGGACGGCTCCAGGCCCAGGACACGCTGCCCCCGGAGACCCGCAAGGCCGCGCTACGGACCCGGATCAGGAGCTTCATCGCCCACCATCTCGGCGATCCGGAACTGCTCCCCGCGGCCATCGCCGCCCACCACCACATCTCGCTGCGCGGCCTCCACCTCCTCTTCCAGGGTGAACCGGAGACCGTGGCCGCCATGATCCGGCGCCTGCGCCTGGAACGCTGCTTCGCGGACCTGGCCGATCCGGCGCTGGAGCACATCACCATGGCCGCGACGGCCGCGCGCTGGGGCTTCCGTCACCCCGCCGACTTCAGCCGCGCCTTCCGCAAGGCGTACGGGTTCCCGCCGAGCGAGATCCGGGCGAGGGCCCGCGGGTCCGCGCCGACGCCGAATGCCTAGGAAACGTGCGCTCGTTGCCGAGGACCGGCGGGCTGCCACTGGGCCACAGTGAACGCACAGCGTCAAGCCACTCCAGGAGGAGACCGGAGACAGGAGGAGACAGGAGACATGCGCAAGAGGATCGCGGCGCTCGTCGCGGCCACGGCGGCCGTCCTCGCACTCACCGCGCCGACAGCGGCGAGCGCCGAGGAGACCCGGGTCACCAAGGTGGCGGGCGTGGAGGGCCTGTACCGGCTCACAGGGCCTGGTCCGAGTGCGGAAGCGGCTCGTGCTTCTTCCCGAACGACAACGGCGGTGGCTGGCTGTGGGTGGTTCCCAGCTGCGGCCACCACCCGGTGCCCGGCTGGTTCCAGGACCGTGCCAGCTCCGCCTGGAACCGGACACCCACCCGTATCCACATCTACAAGCACACCGACTACGGCGGGTACTTGGGTACGGTCCCCGCCTGGTTCCAGGGCAACCTCGCGTCCGCGGACGAGGATGTGATGAGCTCGGTCTTCGCGGACTGCTGAGGGCGGCCTGATCGGCACCAGAGAGGCCCGAGCCGCTGCCTCGCGCGGGGGACGAGGCAGCACGGGCACTGGCGCGGCCGGGCCACTCAGCTCCCCGGCGGCAGCCGGCCCCGGGTGAGCGAGAACGCCGAGGCCGCCGTCGGGAGAGGGGCGTTGCCCCGGCCGAGGCTGACGACGTGGAGCGAGTGACCGCAGCGTGGGGGCGTATCGAGCACTGGCTGAGCGAGCACGCGGTGCTGACGCGCCGCATGCTTCCTGTCCTGGGGCCACGTGCAGCCCATGCGGAGCCTCGGTGTCACTCTCGGTCAGTATCTCGCCGGCACGGCTGACGCCCTCGAAGGCGACGCTCCGGCGATCGGGCGTGAGGGCGTCGCGGACGCCAGGCCGTTCGTCTCACCCACCGGTGACGGGCTGCGCTGGCTGGAGTACGACGTCCCGGACATCATCGCCGACCACTACGGCGACGGATGGCGTCCGGTGTGACAGTGAGTGGACCTGTACCCGTACCCCGACCGCAGGCAGGGGACCGTCATCTCCTGGGCTCGGTCTGAGGGCCCGAGCGCATGGCGCCGCCGGGTGTGGGACCGGGTACCGTCCCCTCACCACCGGCCATGGCGGAGAGCAGGCTCGTGCCGTAGCGGTGGGCGAAGGTCCGGGCCTGGGTCTCCAGTTCGTGGTAGGTGGCCTGGGCCGTCATCTGGCCGGGGTGCTTGCGGTAGCGGTACACCGGCACCGGCAGCAGGATGCCGTCGGCGAGGCAGGTGACCGCCAGGGCGCAGTAGTCCTCGCCCTGGACGAGTCCGCCCATGGGGGCCGCCCGTGCGAGGTCGGTGCGGGTGAGGAGGGTGGTCGGGCCCAGGGGGATGGTGTCGGACGGGTGCTTCCAGTAGGCCCACACGCCTCCGGCCTCGTGCCGTCCGGGTGGGGTCGGGCACCGCCACAGGGTGGTCGTGCCGTCGGCGTGGAGGTCCTGGCTGTATCCCGCGCACCAGCCCACCCCTGTGCGCCGCAGGGTCCGCAGCCGCAGGGCCATGGCCCAGGGGGTGAACTCGTCATCGTCGTCGGCCCAGTTGACATAGCGGGTGCGGACCTCGTTGAGGGCCAGGTTGCGGGCGCAGGCCGCCCCCACGGGACGGGGGAGGGCGAGTGTGCGGACCCGGGGATCGCGGGCGAGCGGGCGCGGCAGCCGGGCGGGGTCGGCTCCGTCGAGCGCGATGACCGCCTCCCACGGCACGCGCTGGCGGGTGAGGCTGGTGTGCATGGCGGTGAGATGGCCCAGGCGCTCGGGCCGGAGCCGGGTGGCGATGACGACCGTGATGTCGGCGCGGTCGTGCGACGGCGACGGGGGCAGGGGAGTTCTCCGTGGGAGCGGGGGAGGGGAGGACCGGGTTACGGCACCGCCGATGATGATGACGGTGCCGTAACCCGGCAGGCTGCGCCGCGTCGGCGTGGACGCGGCCGGTGGGGTCGTCCGGCGGAGGGCGCTACTTCCAGATGCGGATGTGGTCGACCCAGAAGCTGGACCGCGAGTCGAAGATCTCCTCGCGGATGGAGCCGTCCGTCCACTGGTCCAGGACCTCGTGCGACAGCAGCGGGTACTCCTTGACCTGGCTGATCAGCCGGGGGTCGGTGATGGTGCGCACGACCGTGCCGTCATAGGTGAACTGGAGGCTGGTGGGCGTCCAGTCGAGGCCGATGGTGTGGTAGCCGGAGTGCATGCCGGGTGCGTTGGCCACCGTGGAGGACTGCTGGTGCTGCGGGGGGTTGAAGCTGTCCCAGTGCAGGCTGACCGTGTACCGGTCGGCCCGGTAGTTGGATTCGGCGAGGTCCATCTCCGCGCCGTCGCGGGCCGTGCCGTCGTACCGTCCGCCAGGTGCGAGACCGGCGGACGGCAGCAGCCATACGGCACCCAGGTGCCCGTTGGTGGGAGGGAACCGGACGCGGGCCTCCAGCCTGCCGTAGGTGTAGTCGAACTTGCCCGCGCTGTCGATGAGGCCACCGGTGTACGAGGTCGCGCCGGTCTTGCGCACCTTGATCTCCAGCTGACCGGTGGTGTTGATGCTGACGTTGGCCGGGTCGTAGCTCCAGGTGTCGGGCGGGACGGCGCCGCTGCGCGGCCAGTTGCGGGCCGTCCACTTGGCGGAGTTGAGCGTGGTGCTGTTGAACTCGTCGCTGAAGACGAGGGTCTGCGCCGCGCTCCGCGCGGCGGGTTCGGCGTCGGACGGGGTTGCCGGGTCCACCAGCGAGGTGGCGGGGCGTGCGGCCGGCTGTGCGGAACCGGCCGCCGGGACGGTGAGCAGGGCGGTGGTCACACTGAACGCCGGGATCATGATCCAGGCGGACCTGAGAGCGCGTCGTGCGGTTCGGTTCGTCATGGTGTCGGGGCTCTCCTTCGGTGTGCTCGGTGGGGTGTGTCTCTTCTCGTTCGGGTCAGTGGCGGTCGAGTCGGTACAGGCCGACTCCCATGCCGTCCAGGCGGTCGCTGTAACGGCCGCCCGAGCGGGGGATCCTCCGGTTCTGGAAGAGGACTTCGGCGGCGCCGCTGCCCGGGGCGGTGAACGACACCGGGGTGGGGTCCTTGGAGAGGTTGACGACGAACAGGTGGTCGCGGCCCTGGTGGCGGCGGGTCGTCCAGCGCAGATCGGCGTTGTGGAACACCCGGACGCCCGGCGCCCGCTCGGTCTCCAGGATGGCCGGGGACAGTGCGCTGATCTGCTCGACGACGGCCTTGGCCCGGTCGAGCAGGGTCCGGTAGCTCTCTCCCGCGGCATCTTCCTCCAGGTCGAAGCGTGAGTAGAAGGTCAGCCCCTGCGCCCCGGCGACGATGGCCTGCCAGGACATGGAGCGGACCTCGGCGAGGTTCGGGGCACGGTCGCCGAAGTGGCCGTAGTTGCCGAGGTTGTGGAGCTGGATGACGGTCCACACCGCACTGCCTGGGCGTTCGCGCACGGCCGCCGCCGTGGAGGTGAAGACCGCCGAGGCGGTGAGATCGGTCGGCTTGCCCTTGACGGGGTAGTGGTCGGTGCCGAAGACGTCGGTGACCTCCTGGGTGTCGTCACCGGCCCAGACGCGGTAGTCGACGGAGTACGCCGGGTGGTGGAAGTCGTTCTCGACGACCGAGGCGTAGCGGGGCCGGACCACCGGGCCCTCGGTGTCGGGCGGTGTCTCGTCGTTGATGTACCAGCCGAGCAGCGAGGGGTGATCCTTGTAGGCGTTGATCTCGGCCGCGTCGGCGTTGCGGTGGGTGAAGAGTGTCTTCATCCCCCGCGCCGAGGTCGCGTCGAGCACCGGCCCGCTGGGGACGTGGTACGAGAGGACGGTGTTGAACGCCGCGTAGTGGAGATCGTCCAGGTGCTGCACCGTCGTCGGGCCGTTGTACGCGCCCAGCGGGAAGAACAGCTCCCCGTTGTGCCGGGTGCGGCCGTGCGCGTCGATATAGGTGTGCGGGACCTCCGAGGCACGCAGCTTGCGCAGCGGGAACGTCTTCTCCTGGACGGGCTCCCCGTCACGGGTCAGGGCGCTGACGGTGAGTTCGTACGCCCCGTGGGCCAGGCGGGCGGTGGGGTGGGTGTACTGGAGCCGCGCGGATCCGCCGAAGGTGCGGGAGTGCACCCGCTTGCCCGCGGAGTCCGTCAGCTCGACCTTGACCCGGTAGTCACCCGCCCGGCTCCCGGCCGGCGGATACAGCCCGAGCCGCAGATCGATCTCGCGGTGCTCGCCCGGGATCAGCAGCCCGCGGTAGGCCGGTGCGGCGAGCGTGGCCCGCAGGAGCCTCGGGTCGTGCCGGGTCACCACCAGGTCGTCGATCCAGGCGGAGCCGGTGGTGCCGCGCTGGAGGTAGAAGATCGCCTTCATATGGGCGGCACCGGCGGGGGCGGCCTGGGGGCCGCAGACGAGCCGGGTCCAGTCGGGGGCGGTCGTCGCGCCCGTGTAACCCCCGCCGAGGTAGCAGCCGTCCTCGGCGTACCACTCCATGGCGATGGACGCGCCGCCGCCCGTCAGCCCGGCGGTCTTCACCCAGGCCGACACGGTGATGGGCACATAGTCGCCGTTCGTGTGCGGGATCTTCTTGGTGGCGAAGACGTAGGTGGAGGGGTTGTCGCGGGTGTAGCGCAGGGATCGGGAGCCGGTGCGGTACTCGGCGCTGTCGTAGCTGGTGAACCCGTTGAACCACTCCGGATCGGCGTCCTCGAAGGAGGTGGTGAACACGACCCGTTCCGACGGCGCGGCGGCGGGGACCGGGTGCTTCGGGCCGTTCACGGTGGCGGAGGGCGAGGCCGCCGCGGGGCCCTGGGCCGTGCCGACGAGCCCTGCCGAGGCGAGGGCGGCGGCGCCGCCGACGAGGAGGGTTCTGCGGGATGCGTCGTTCATGGGCGATGTCTCCTGGAGGGGTGGTGAGGGCGGGCGCGACGGCCGGGACGGCCGACGGCGGAGGGCGGGGCGTGGTCCGAGGGACGTTGAGGGGGCGTCACCTACGGACCGCGCGGGTCACTTGCCGACGCCGAGGGTGAGTCCCTCGACGATGCGGCGGCCCAGCCAGATGTAGAGCGCGAGGATGGGCACCACGACGATGACGATCCCGGCGAAGAGGCCGCCCCAGTGGGAGGTGTACTGCATGGTCCCGTAGAGACCGAGCAGCGCCTGGGGCAGCGTGTACTTCTCGGTCTCCGTGATGAGCACCAGGGCCAGCAGGGTCTCGTTCCACAGCGAGACGACCAGCAGGATGAGCGCGGTGGTGATACCGGGGCGGGCCAGTGGCAGCATGATGGAGCGGAAGGCGCGCAGGCCCGTGCAGCCGTCGAGTGCAGCTGCCTCCTCCAACTCGCCGGGGAGCGTCCGGAAGAATCCGGTGAGCAGGAACACCGTGAAGGGCAGCGAGGACGCCACATAGATGAGGTAGAGGCTGATCCGCTCGTCCCACCAGCCGAGGGCCGCGTACATGAAGGTGCTGATGTTCTGCATCCAGACGAAGACGGGGATGATCACGGCCTGCATCGGGATGCCCATCCCCAGGATGAAGAGCAGGGTGACCAGCTCACCGGACCGCTGCCGGCCGCGCGCCAGGACATAGGCGGCGGGCGCGCTGAGCGCGATCACCGTCAGGGACGCGGCAGTGACGACGACGGCCGAGTTGAGGAAGCCGCTGCCGAGGTCCGAGACGCTCCACGCGTCGGTGAAGTTGGCCGGGCTGAGGGAGTCGGGAAGGCGGAAGGGGTCGGTGAAGATCTCCGATCCGTTTCTGAAGGCCGTCATCACGACCCACAGGAGCAGGAAGACATTGAAGCAGGCCCAGATCCAGACGGCTGGGACGCCGAGGATCCGGAAGGTGCCGCGGGAGCGGCGGGTGCGGCGGTGGCGTGCCGGGTCGGCGGGGCGCCGAGGGGGCGGTGGCACCGGGCGGGCGGGGCCCGGTGGTGCTGAGTCGCCCGCGGGGTGGGTGAGCGGGGAAGTGGTCATCGCAGGCCCTCAGAATTCGATGGGATCCCGGCGCATCACTCGGCGCAGGAGGGTCACGAGCAGCAGGATGAGAGCGACCATCACGACGCCCATCGCGCAGGCGTAGCCGAGTTCGTAGGACGGATTGCGGCCGCCCGTGGAGACCAGGAACTGCTGGATGGTCAGGGTCCTGGACGGCACCGGCGGGGAGTCGCCCGTGCCGCTGAACGCGTAGATGAACTCGAAGATCTTGATGGAGTTGATCACCCAGAGGACGGCGGCCACGGACACCACGTCCCAGGTCATCGGCAGGGTGACATGCCAGAACTTCTGGAACTCACTGGCACCGGCCAGCTCGCTCTCTTCGTAGAAGTAGGGCGGTATCCGGTCCACACCGGCCATCAGCAGGATGACGTAGAAGCCGGTCGTGACCCAGACGATGCCGGTCATGATGGTGCGGAAGGCGTTCTCGGGGGCGAGCCAGTTGGTGGCCAGTGTGTCCAGGCCCAGGCCGCGCAGGGCGCTGTTGACCAGCCCTTCGGGGGCGAGCAGCAGACCCAGGGCCACACCGATGGCGATGGGCGAGACGATGTACGGGACGAAGAGCAGCGTACGGAGTGTCCTGCGGCCGTTCGCCTGCC
This sequence comes from Streptomyces sp. NPDC004610, assembly GCF_040609715.1. Lineage (NCBI taxonomy): Bacteria > Bacillati > Actinomycetota > Actinomycetes > Kitasatosporales > Streptomycetaceae > Streptomyces > Streptomyces sp. NPDC004610. The sequence goes on from NZ_JBEXLA010000031.1 coordinate 105,377, forward strand.
GCAGCAGGACCGTGATGGCGAAGGCGAGGACGAAGATGCCGAGTCCGCAGAGCAGGACGATCTTCAGGGTGTTGCCGAACGCCGTCCGGAAGACGTCGTCGGACAGCAGCCGCCGGTAGTTGGCCGCCCCCACCGGCTCCATCCGGTCCCCGGTGCCGCGCCAGCGATGGAAGCTCACATACACGCCGACGACGGCCGGTGCGATGAACAGGGCCAGATACACGGTCAGGGCGGGAGTGAGGAAGAGCCAGTACAGGCCCCGCTGCCTGCCGCGCGGCCCACCCCGGTGCGCGGTCCCGTCGCCACCGCGCAGCAGGCGTCCGAGGCGGTGTGCGGTGCCGGTCGCCATCGGGGTCAGCCGTTGTTCCGGTAGTACGCGACGGACTTCTCCTTGATGGCTCGGACGAACCCCTCGGCCCCGTCGGTCCCGCCGTTGAACAGGTCGACCACCACCGGCTCCCACACATCGGTGACCCAGCCCGCGGCGACGGTGCCGCAGTCGTCGTTGGGCTGGAAGTACTGCCCGTCGGCCGCCGCGTACTCCTTGCCGAAGTCGGCCAGGGTCGCGGGCGCCGGGATGTCGGTGCGGGGGGTGAGGTTGTCCGCCTCGGTGGAGATGCCGGTGAGCCGGTCCTTGTGGAGGAAGAAGCGGATGAACTCCTTGGCCGCCTCGGCGTTCCTGGCCTTCGCGGGCACCGAGAACCCGATGACCCCGGCCTGGGCGGCGTCATTGCCCTTGCCGCCCTCGACCTCCGGATACTTGACGGAGCGGTAGTCGATGAGGGAGGCCACATCCTTGCCGGACTTCTTCAGCGCCTCACCGGTCTCGCCGGGGGCCCAGGTCCCCATCAGCAGGAAGTCGGTCCTGTTGGTGCCGGCGGCCCACGCGGTCTGCTGGGCGGGGAACTTGGTGGCGTTGAAGTCCTCGGGGAAGTACCCCTGGTCGATGAGCCGGTGGATGTCCCGCGCCGCCGCCAGGAACGCGGGGTCGTCCCAGGCCGCGCCGGTCCTGTCCGCGCACGCCCGGTTGAGCAGCCCGACCCCGCCGTGTCGGACGATGCTCCAGGTCATCCAGTAGGTGTCGTAGCCCGCGATGTCCCCGTCGAGCGCCAGCGGAGTACGGCCCTGGCCGCTGAGCCCGTCGAGGATCGCGGTGAACTCGCTCCAGCTCAGCCGGTCCTGCCCGGCCAGGCCGGGGTGCTTCTTGCCGTTGAACCACAGGGTCGAGCCGATGACCTCGTACGGGACGACCATCGGCTGCCCGTCCCCGGTGCGCGCGGTGGCGACCAGGGACTCGGGGACGACCTCGGAGACCTGGTGTCCCTCCCCGGTGATCCGGGCGTCGAAGACATCCTGGAGACCGAGCGCCCCCTCGCCCAGTGCGGCGTGCAGCAAGGTGCCGTCCTGGTCGGTGAGGTCGGGCGGGTTGCCGGAGTTGAGGCGCGGCGCGACCTGCTGGAGCACCTGGCGGCCCGACCACTGCACCTCCACCTCGATGCCGGTCTCCTCGGTGAAGGCGTCGAGGGCGGACCGCAGGACCTTCTGCTGCGGCTCGCCCTCCCGCCACATGGACCAGTAGACGAGCCGGTCCTCTCCCGTCCCCGTGGAGTCGCCGGGGGAGCAGGCGCCCAGGAGCGCCAGTACGGACAGGGCACTGACTCCGGAGACCAGGGCGGGGACACAGCGCGAGCGGGGCACTCTTGGCATGGTGATCACTCTCGTGGTGGAGCTCAGGGGATCGTGTGGGATCTCGGGCGATCTCGTCCGATCTCGCGCAATCTCGCGGGATCTGAGCTGAGTGGGTCGTGGAGGTGGGGGAGGGTGGGGAGGCGAGCCGGTTCGAGGCGCGCTGGAGGAGCCGCCGTCTCGGGCTGATCCGGGGTGGCTCGGTTCGGGGTGATGCGGGGTGGCTCGGTTCGGGGTGATGCGGGGTCGCTCGGTTCGGGGGTCACACGGAGTGACTCGGTTCGGGGTGATGCCGAGCAGTTCGGTTCGGGGTGACTGACTCCGGTCGGCCCGGGGGATCCTCCGAGCCGCTCCTGTCTCCTGTCCTGCCGACTTTTATTCGGCTAGACTCTGAACGAAGTTAGTTCGAGCAATGTCCGAACTAAATTTGTTCGAGTAGTGTCTGAACTAACCTGAGGGAAGTCAAGAGGGCTGACGCGAGGTTTCGCCGGGAGCGGCATCGCGGCGGCGGACCCGCCAGTGCGGCGGTCCGACACCCTCACCGCACAGCAAGAGGGGACGTACATGAAGGTCAGTGGGGGTCCCGGGACCACCGCGGCGGTGACGGTCGACGCGAGCAAGGTCGCCACCGTCCGGCGGAACAACCTGGGCCTGTTGCTCCGGCTGCTGCGCGATCACGGAGCCCGTTCACGCAGCGAGATCGCCACGGAGAGCGGTCTGCCGAAGGCGACCGTGTCGAGCCTCATCGCCGAGCTGGTCGAACGCGGACTCGTCCGCGAGGGCGCGGCCGACCGCAGCAAGGGCGTGGGGCGCCCCGGGCAGTCCCTGGAAGTGGACGGCCTCGCCATCTGCGCCCTCGGACTGGAGATCAACGCCGACTACATCAGCGTCGCCGCCCTGGACCTCCAGGGCACCGAGGTCCACGCCACCCGGGTGGGCGTGGATGTGCGGGAGCTGAGCGCCGACGCCGGTCTGGATGTCATCGCGGAGGTGATCCGGCAGACGGCGGCGGCCGTCGCGGCGCGTGGCATCGAGGTGATCGGCCTGTGCCTGGCCGCACCCGGGGTGGTCGACGCGCGCTCCGGGACCGTGGTCTTCGCCCCGAACATCGGCTGGAAGGGCATCGAGGTCACCCGCCACCTGGGTGAGCGCCTCGGCGCCTCCCTGCCCGAGGTGCGCGTGGAGAACGACGCGCGGCTCGCCTCCGTGGCGGAACACGCCCGGTTCGCCGCGCGCGGGGTCACCGAACTGCTGCTGCTCACCGGTGAGGCGGGCGTCGCGGGCGGGGTCATCACCGGCGGGCGGCTGATGCGCGGGCACGCGGGTCTCGCGGGCGAGATCGGGCACGCCGCCCTGGGTGTCCCCGGCCGGCGGTGCCGCTGCGGCCGGACCGGCTGCTGGGAGACCGTCGTCGGTCTGGACGCCCTCCTGCGACGGGTCGCCGACGCCGACGACCCCGTACGGGATCCCGCCCGGGATCTTGAGGAGCGGATGTCCGATGTCCTGCGCCGGGCCCGGTCCGGGGACGCCCGCACCCTGGAGGCGCTGGACGAGACCGCCGGGAGCGTGGCGCACGGGGTGAGCATCCTCGCCGATGTCCTCAACCCCGAAGTCATCGTGCTGGGCGGCTACTTCGCCTTCTTCGGCGACTACTTCCAGCCCGCCGTACAGCGTCGGCTCGACGAACGCGTCATGCTGCCGGCCTTCCCGAGGACCGAGGTCAGCCGCTCCGAGATGGGCTTCTCCGCGGCGGCCCTCGGGGCGGCCCGGTTCGTCCTGGACACCGTCTTTCAGGACCCCACCCTGGTCGACGCCTCCGCGCCCGACCCGCCGCCACGGACCGACTGACCACCCTTCTGCGGCAACACCCTCCGATGGCCACCCACCCCCGGTCCCCGCGGACCGCCGACCCTTCTTGGGGAACCCGATGACCCTGAGCGAGACGACATGAGTGAACTGCGCCTGTCCACCCTGGTGATGCCCACCGCCGAGACCGGACCCACCAACCCCCTTCCGCCGCTCTTCACCGGCCGGGACACCCACGCCGTCGCCGACCTCGCGACCGCGGACGACGAGATGCGGCGCAACATCGCCTACGGCAGGCTCCCCTCCGTGCTGCCCTACACACTCCAGGACGGCTACCGGCGCACCCGGGAACCACGCGAGCACCAGGTCGCCGTCCTGGAGAACGACCTCCTGCGCGCCACCTTCCTCCCGCACACCGGCGGCCGTCTCTGGTCACTGATCCACAAGCCGACCAACCGCGAACTCCTCTTCCGCAACCCCGTCTTCCAGCCCGCCAACCTCGCCCTGCGCAACGCCTGGGTCGCCGGCGGCGTGGAGTGGAACATCGGCACGATCGGTCACACGCCCACCACCTGCTCCCCGCTGCACACCGTCCGCGCCGGGCGGCCCGACGGCACACCCGTCCTGCGGATGTACGAGTTCGAGCGACTGCGCCGGGTCGTCTTCCAGATCGACGCGTCCCTCCCCGACGGCTCCGGCGTCCTCCTCGTCCACATCCGGATCATCAACCCCAACAGCCATACGGTGCCCATCTACTGGTGGTCGAACATCGCCGTACCCGAGGCCCCCGACGTCCGCGTACTCGCCCCGGCCGACAGCGCCTGGCACTTCGCCTACGACCAGGTGCTGCGGCACGTACCCGTTCCGGAGCACGAGGGGCTGGACCGCACCCGGACCACGCGGGCACGGGCGGCGGCCGACTACTTCTTCGACCTCGCCCCGGAACAGCGCCGCTGGATCACGGCCCTTGACGGCCGGGGCCAGGGCCTGGCGCAGACCTCCACCGACCGCCTGCGCGGCCGGAAACTGTTCCTGTGGGGGAGACACCCCGGGGGCCGCCGCTGGCAGGAGTGGCTCTCCGGACCGGACACCTCCTATCTGGAGATCCAGGCCGGTCTGGCCCGTACCCAACTGGAACACGAGCCCCTCCCGGCCGGCGGGGAGTGGACCTGGGCCGAGGCGTACGGGCTGCTCAGCGCGGACGCCTCGGCGGTGCACGGGGACTGGCCCCGGGCACGGGCGGCGGCCGAGGCCGGCCTGGACTCCCTGATCACCCGGGACGCCCTGGAGGCGGACCTGAAGGCCGCTGCCGCCTGGATCGACAGCCCGCCCCTCGAAGTGCTGTCCGACGGGTCGGGCTGGGGGGCGCTGGAGCGGCGCCGCAGGTCGGCCCAGGGCGACCACTCCCTCAGCTTCCCCGCCACCCCCTTCACCGACCGCACCCTAGGCCCCGAGCAGGAACCCTGGCTCACCCTGCTCACCACCGGCACGATGCCCACCGCGTCGCCCGCGACCGCCCCGGCGTCCTATGAGGCCGACCCCGCCTGGGCCCCGCTGCTGGAGGACGCCGGGGACTGGCTCGGACTCCTCCACCAAGGCGTCCTGCACGCCGCCCGGGGCGACCTCGCCGCCGCCGAGAGCGCCTGGTCGAGATCGGTCGCCGCGGAACCCAACGCCTGGGCCCACCGCAACCTGGCCGTGCTAGCCGACCGGCGCGGCGAGACGGAGACCGCCGTCCACTCCTATCTGCGGGCTCACGAACTGACCCCCGAACTCACCCCGCTCATCCATGAGTTGCTGGAGCTGCTGCTCCGCGACGATCAGCCGTCCCTCGCCCTGTCGGTCGTGGACGCCCTCGGCCCCGAGCAGCGCGCGGACGGCCGCACCCGGCTCCTGGAAGCCCGCGCCGCACTCGCCGCCGACCGGCTCGACCGCTGCGGCCCGCTCCTCGAAGAGGGCATCGAGGTACCCACCCTCAGAGAGGGGGAGACCTCCCTGGGCGACCTGTGGCGGGAGTACCAGAAGCGGCGGGCGCAGACGCAGGGGTCCGGGGCGGGGCGGGCCCAGGGCGGCGGCGGCCCCATGCCTGAGATCCCTCAGGCGTATGACTTCACCTTGCATCCGGGGGCGGACTGAGGGAGGGGGGCGCGGCCGACGCGGAGCCTGCGCACACCGGGGCCCGGAGTCGGGTCAGTGGAGGGGACGCCAATGCCCCAGCGCATCGTCCAGCAGCGGCGCCTCGGGATCGTCCCAGATCAGACAGCCCCACACCAGACCGGGCCGGTCCGGTGCCATGGCATCGGCGGGCCCTTCGGTGAGCGTGCGGTGCACGGCTTCGAGATAGGCGGTGATCGAGGGATAGCCGGGCTTGTCGCACGCCAGGTTGTCCGGCATCGACCAGCGGCCGACACCCTCCGCGCCCGCATAGTGCCCGTACTCCGGCCCCGCCTGGTCACCGGTCAGCCAAGGGACCACCGGGGCGCCCCACACATCGCTCCCGCCGATCTCGGGCAGCCGCGGCCGGAGCGCAGCCGCCGGGCCGAGCAGGATCCCACCGGGCAGGAACGCCCCCGAGCCGACCTCGCCCGCCTCCTCGTTGGCCTCGATGTACTGATGCTGGACGCCGCCGCACAGCCGCCAGAGGTCGGCCAGTTCGGTGGGGAGACCGAAGCCGAGGTGATGTCTCAGCTGGGCGTCGGCCGCCTCGATGGCCTGCTCCGGGGCGGGCGGCAGCAGGGAGGCGCGGGAGACGGGAGCATGCGCCTGGAGCCAGTCCATGAGGCGGAGCCAGGCCGTCTCCACCCGCCCTTGCCCGCTCACTCGATCCCGATCCGGGCGGACCGGAGCGGGCGCGGCTCGTCGGAGCGGGGCCGATGCGGTCGCTCGTCACCGTGCTCCTCATGGACGCCGCGCGCCTTCGGGTCGTCGAGACCGGCCCGCTCCGCCCTCACCTCGTCCACCGTTGCCCCCGGCACCTCAGCCTCCCCGTACGCGGTCATCCAGCCCTCGGTCAGGCGAACCCACCGGTCAGTCGATCCCGTGGCACTGGCGTACATGCTTGTCCAGCGTCTCCGTCCAGACCCGCTGATCCAGCCCGGCGTAGACGAAGGTCGCCGGCGGGTTGCCGCCCGGGTGGGCGTCGAGTGAGTCCTCGCGGGCGATGAACACCGTCTCCAGCTCCTGGCGGCCCATGTTCCAGGACTCCGGGCAGAAGAAGTCGATCTCCTGCCAGTACGGGGCCGTCTGCCGGTCCTCCATCCGCGGCGCACTCCGCAGGAGACCGATCTTGACCTCGGCCTCGTGCAGCCGGAAGCCCAGATCCTCGTACGCCTGGAGGATCGCGTCCTGAGCCGGCAGGGCGTGTACGGCGATCTCGTCGAAGTCCCCCTTGTCCGCCGCCTTGTCGACGGCCAGCTCGGTGCGCACCGCCGCCCGGCCGCCGGGGATGCGCGCGCCCCGCCCGTGGGTGAGCGGCATCTCCCACGGCACCTGGAGTTCGACACGATGGGTGACCGTCTCCCCGGCACTCACCCGGAAGCCGTCGATGTCGGCCGCGACCACCGTGTACGGGTTGTACCAGCCGGTCGAACCATCGGTCTCGCGGTCCTCGGCCCGCACCACCAGCTCCAGCCGCAGCCGCTCGATGTCCACATCGGCTCCGCCGCCCGCGACGGTCACCGTGCAGTGCAGGGTGTCGCCCGGCCGGACCGCCGGATTCTCCACGACCGTCTCGACGCCGGGCGCGTTCACGCCGAGCACACTCAGAAACTTACGGAACACCATGGTCCCTCCCCTTCCCCGCCCGGCTCCCCGCCGGTCGGAAGGATCACTCTAGGCGGGGTGGGTCAGCTGGTGGCGGGGTGGGCCCGGCCACCGCCACTTCCGCCCCCGGCTCGCCCCCTCACCCCCACCGCGTCGCCCGAAATACGCGCACCGCCCCAGAATTGGCGTGCTGCCCGATACCCGCCCGCAATCACCCGAGTCGCGCCAAGTGCCGTGCGCCGCCGCCGGATTCACAGGAAGCGATCGACGTCAGTCGTGTGGAGATCGTCTGCACAGTCGGTAGGCTGCCTCCCTGTCATGACTCGGCCATGGTCGCCGGGCATGGGTCCGTCACCACTCATCCGCCGGGGACTCCTGTGCCACTCCACGCACGCACCACCCGCTCCGCGAGCCGCCGCACGGCACAGGGCGCGGCCCCCAGGCGCCGGTTGTCGCTGCGGACGATCCTGTTCGCGCTGGCCCTGGCGCCGTGTCTGGCCCTGGTCGCCCTCGGGACCACCAACTCGGCCCAGCACTACGAGGACTGGCGCCGGGTCAAGGAGCGGCACGAGGCGGCGCACCTCTTCAACCAGCCCCTGTTCACCCTCTTCTCCGCCGTACAGGCGGAGCGGCGCCTGACCTCGATCGTGCTGGCGGAACCTCAGGCGGACCGGTCCGACCTGACGCGTCAGCGCGAGCTGACCGACGCGTCCGTCACGGCCCTCGACGCGCTGTCCGATTCCGTGCCGACGGCTCTCGACACGTCGTTCCGGCAGCTCGAAGACGGATACCGGCAACTGCCCACCTACCGCGCCGCCCTGGACGAGGGGTCCGCCGACCCTGAGCAGACGTTCGACGACTACACCGAGATCATCACCTCGGAACTGGAGCTGCTGGAAGGCTTCAGCAATGTGGGCATCGGCGAACAGGCCATCCTCTCCCGCCCGGCGTTCGACGCCCAGTGGGGACTGGAGATGATCGCGCGCGAGGACGCGATCATCGCCTCCGGCGCGGCCGGCGGCCGGCTCACCGGTGGACAGCGCTTCCAGCTCGCCGGCGCGATCGGCGCCCAGAAGCACATCTACGACGACAAGGTCGTGCCCCAACTGCCCGGCCCGCGTGCCGAGGCGTATGACAAAGTACGCAACGGTGCCGACTGGGAGCAGAAGGTCGACATCGAGACGGACCTGCTCAGCACCGAGGACGCGGACCAGTCGGGCCGCACCCCCGTGTCCGCCTCGGTCGGCGAGGAGTGGCAGCTCGTCCTCAGCGAGATCGAACCTCAGCTGGAGAAGGCCGGCTACGCCCACGCCGCGGACATCGACGCCAGCACCGACGCCCAACTCGACAGCCTGATGACGAAGGTGATCGTCAACGCCGCCGTGGGCGTGGCCGCCGTCCTGCTGATGCTCGTGTTCACACTGCGCCTCACCGGCATCCTGCGCCGCCGCATCTTCGCCCTGCGCTCCGAGGCCCTGGAACTCCAGACCCGGCTGCCCGGCCTGGTGGAGCGACTGCGCCAGGGCGAGAAGGTCGACACCGACGCCGAACTGCCCGAGGTCCGCCACGGCCACGACGAACTCGGCCAGCTCGGCCAGGCCCTCAACCAGGCCCGCGCCACCTCCCTGGAGATCGCCGTACGGGAGGTCGAGCTGTACCGCGGCTTCGAGCGGCTGCTGCAACGCATCGCCAGGCGCACCCAGTTGCTCATCGGCATGCAGCTCAAGCGTCTCGGCGAGATGCAGCGCCGGCACGAGGACCCCGCGGTCCTCGAAGGGCTCTTCGACCTCGATCATCTGGCGGCCCGGCTGCGCCGCTACGAGGAGAACCTCGTCATCCTCGGCAACGGACAGCCGCAGCGCCGCTGGCGCAGGCCCGTCCTCCTGCTGGACATCCTGCGCTCGGCGCAGGGCGAGGTGCAGGACTACCGCCGCATCCGGATCGACACCGACGGCGAGGCATGGCTGTCCGAGCGCGCCGTCGGCCCGCTGGCGCACGTCCTGGCGGAGCTGATGGAGAACGCGGTGTCCTTCTCCAAGCCGCCGACACCGGTCGAGGTACGGGCGTCCCAGGTGGGCCGCGGCGTCGCGATCGAGATCGAGGACCGCGGCATGGGCATGGACCCCGGGCAGTACGCAGAGGCCAACGCGCTGATGGCCGACCCGCCCCGGATGGATGTGATGTCCCGCGCCGACGACGCCCGGCTGGGCATGTACGTCGTGGCCCGGCTCGCCGCCAACCTGGGCCTTGAGGTGGAGTTCCAGCGCTCGTCCTTCGGGGGCACCCGGGTGGTCGTCCTGGTGCCCGGGGAGCTGATCACCGACGGCGGCCCGCTGTCCGACGAGATCCCGCCCGGCGCCGCCGCGGCCTTCCCCGACCAGCTCGCCCTGCACGGCACCGCCGCTCAGCCGGCCGATCCCGCCGATCCCCGGTGGCAGCGGCCCCGCGACCGGGAACCCCTCACCCGCCCCCTCGTCGGAGCCTGGGTCGATCCACCGGCCCGCCCCACCCCGCCCCCGCCCACGGCACAGGACCCTCAGCCACTGCCCCGGCGGGTACGACAGGCCAGTCTCGCCACCGAACTCCGTCAGCCTCCCCCCGCCCACCCCGAGACACCGCGCACGGACCCGGCCACCACCGCTGCGCTGCCCCGCCGGACCGGCGTCCGCTCCGGCGCCACCCTCGGGGCCTTCCAGCGCCAGTCCCGCGCGGCCCGGCTCAGGCCCGCCCCCGATTCCCGACCCAACCACCCCGCACCGGGCCCCGACGGGACCCGGAAGGAAGACGAACGATGACTCTGCGAACCACCGCCACCAACTCCGACCTCGACTGGCTGCTCGACCGACTGGTCGACCAGGTTCCGGGCACCCGGAACGCCGTGGTGCTGTCCGACGACGGGCTCGTCGTCAGCCAGTCCGCCGGCATCACCCGGGTCGACGCCGAACGCCTGGCCGCCATCGCCACCGGTCAGCAGAGCCTGGCCCGCGGCATCGGCGAGGTGTTCGGCGGTGGCGCGGTCCACCAGGTCATCGTCGAACTGGACGCGCTGTGGCTGTTCATCAGCTCCGCCGGACGGGGCACCCATCTCGCCGTCGTCGCCGACCAGGAGGTGGACGCCGAGGTGATGGCCGTGGCGATGGACACCCTCGTCCAGCAGGTGGGCCGGCATCTGGGCACCGAGGCGCGGATCGCCCAGGGATATGCGCGGGAGCCGGGGGAGGCGTGAGTGAGGCACTGGGCCGACGCGGCGGCGGACGACGATGACGCGGAGGAGAGCCTGGTCAGGCCCTACACCATCACCCAGGGGCGGACGGCCTCGGCGCGGGACGACCTCACTCTCATCACCGTGATCGCCACCGTCGCCGGGCCCGGCGACCCACAGGCCGACCGCGGTCTGCAACCCGAGCACCGGCTGATCCTCCGGCAGTGCCGCACCCCCGTCGCACTCGCCGAGGTCTCCGCTCTCCTCAGACAGCCCATCGCGGTCACGAAGATCCTCGTCGACGATCTGCTCGGCCTCGGACGCGTCGTGGTCCGGCCGCCGCTCACGGTCGTGATGGGCGAGGAACCCGACATGATTCTTCTGCAGGCGGTGAAGGATGCCCTACTCAGACTCTGACGACCCGCGGCCCCGGGTACCCCTCGCGGACCCGGGCACGATCGCGGCACCCGCCGCCGTGAAGATCCTCATCGCGGGCGGTTTCGGCGTCGGCAAGACCACGATGGTCGGGGCCGTCAGCGAGATCCCGCCCCTGAACACGGAGGAGCGGCTGACCGTCGCCGGCCTCGGCGTGGACGACCTGGACGGCGTGGAGGACAAGACCACCACGACCGTGGCACTGGACTTCGGCCGGATCACGGTCACCTCCGATCTCGTGCTGTATCTCTTCGGCACCCCCGGTCAGGAACGCTTCTGGTTCATGTGGAACGACCTGGTGCAGGGCGCCCTCGGCGCGATCGTCCTCGCCGACACCCGGCGGCTGGCGAGCAGCTTCGCGTCGATCGACTTCTTCGAGAGCCGCCGCGTCCCGTTCGTGGTCGGTGTCAACTGCTTCCACGGACTCCAGGACCGCACCGTGCCCGAGGTCAGGGAGGCACTCGACCTCGACCCGCACGTCCCCGTCGTCATGGGCGATCTGCGGGACCGGCGGGTGAGCCGGGACCTGCTGCTCGCCCTGGTCAGCCGGCTGATGGCGGGTCGCGCGCCGCTCCCGGCCCGCCGCTGACGCCCTGCCGGTGCCGTCGGCGCCGTTTGACCTTGACACGGTGACAAGGTCTTCACTGCTGTCCAGGAGGTGGTCCCGATGACCATGACGACACAGACAGCTGTGGCGCGAGCGCTCCAGGGGCTGGAGGACAGCCGTGCGTCGGTGCGGCTGCGGGCCGCGCTGGCGGTCGGCACGGCACCCGACCCCCGTTTCGTCGCCAAGCTCGTCGAGCGGTGCGCGATCGAGCCCGAGTTCTTCGTCCGGGACATGCTCACCTGGGCACTCACCCGCCACCCGGTGACCATGACGCTCCCCGAAGTGCTCCGCGAGGTCCGCTCGGAGCGTGCCCAGGCACGCGGTCAGGCACTGCACACCCTGTCCAAGATCGGGGACCGGCGGGCGTGGCCGGCGATCACCCGGGCGCTGCTGTCCGACCCCGACGACGAGGTGGCGCGGAGCGCCTGGCGGGCGGCGGTCGTGCTCGTGCCGGACGGCGAGGAGGACGCCCTGGCGGCGGAGCTGGCGACGCAGCTCGGACGCGGCGAGCGGGAGACACGGCTGAGCCTCAGCCAGGCGCTGGTCGCCCTGGGTGAGCGGATCGCACCGGTCCTGGAGACGGCGACGGCCTCCCCCGAGCCGCGTGTCCGCGCGCACGCCCTCGCCACCCAGCGGCTGCTGCGCGACCCGGACGCCGGGTTCGAGCCGGCGATCGAGGAGGCCAAGCGCGTCGTGGCGCTCGCCGGGGCGCCCACGGCGGACCATGATGAGACCCGTGCTGATCGGTGAGGTGGAGAGACGGTCCGGGGTGAGCGCCCGTATGCTCCGGCACTACGAGTCGCTCGGCCTGGTGCGGCCCTCGGGCCGTACGGGCTCCGGCTATCGGGAGTACTCCGCGCGGGACATCCGGCGCATCTTCCATATCGAGAGCCTGCGGTCGCTGGGCCTGTCGCTGCGGGAGATCGGGCGGGCGCTCGACGACCCCGGCTTCACGCCCTCGGCACTCGTGGACGACCTCATCCGCCAGACCCGCGCCCGCATCGCCGCCGAGACCGAGCTGCTCACCCGGCTCCGCCGGATCGACGCCGCGGACCCCACCGACTGGCAGGACGTCCTCCAGGTCGTCGCGCTCCTCCAGGCCCTGGGTTCACCGAACGCCGACGCCCGCCAGCGCGCGGCCCTCGCCGCGGGCGACGGAGCGCCGGTGGAGGCCCTGGTCGAGGCGGCCCTCAGCGAGGCGGACGCGAACGTCGCCGGGGCCCTGCGCTGGGCGTTGGCGCGAGCGGGCGAGGGCGGCCCGGCGCTGCTGGCGGAGGGGCTCGGCTCACCGGTGGCCGCGGTACGCGAGCGGGCCGTTCAGTCCCTCGCCGAACTGCCCGGCGACGAGGCGACCGCGCATCTGCGGGAGGCCCTCACCCACCCCGACGCCGTGGTCCGCGGGTATGCGGCACTGGCTCTGGGGACGCGCGGAGCGGCCGAAGCGGTCCCGGTGCTCCTCGACATGATCGTGGCGGGCACGAACGACACCGACGCGGCCGACGCGCTGGGCGAGTTGGTGAGCGACACGGCGACGGCCGACCGGATCGCGACCGCCATGGTCCGCCTCCTCACCGACGACACCACTCAGGCACCCGCGCGCGGACGGCTGACCCAGGCACTCGCGGACATCCCGGGGCCGACGGCGTCACAGGCACTCAGTGACCTGTCCGACGACGAGGACCGAGCCGTCGCCCTGACCGCCGCGTACCTGCTGCAACTGCGCGCTGTGCGCTGAGGGATCGGCGGAGGGAAGGCATCGGCCGCCCTGTCCCGCGCCCCGGTCAGTTCTTGACCGCTTCCGCGATCCGCCGGGCGGCCTGGGCGGGGGTGAGGTGCGTGGTGTCGACGACCTCGGCCTCGGCGTGCAGCCAGGTACGGGCCGCCTCGGCGTAGGGCTCAAGGTACTGGAGCCGGAAGGGGGAGTCGGGGCCGAGCACCGTGTCGCCCGCGATACGGGCGCGGAGGGTGTCCTGGTCGGCGTGGAGGACGAAGTGCCGGACGGGGATGTCATGCCGGGCGAGGCCCGAGCTGATCTCGCGCCAGTACTCCTCGACCAGGACGGTCATGGGCATCACCAGGGTGCCGCCGGTGTAGTCGAGGACATGCCGGGCGGTCTCGACCACGAGGGGCCGCCATGGCGGCCAGTGCTGGAAGTTGCCCGTCGCGGGCAGCCCCGGCGTGATGTCCATGAGCGTCTCGCCGACCTTCTCGGCGTCGAACACCCTTGAATCCGGGATCAGTTGCCGCACCAGCGCACTGGTCGTCGTCTTGCCCGCGCCGTGCGTGCCGTTGAGCCATACGATCATGGGACTCGACGCTAGCAACACGGGGGGCCGGGGGACCAGGCACGCCGGCCCCCCGGACCCACCGCTACGACTGCCCTCCGGGCCTCACTTCAGGTGCCGGGCGAAGAAGCGGTTCCCGTCGTCCACCTCGAACCACGGGGTGCCGGTGTGACCGCCCAGATTGGCGTGCAGGGTCTTCTCCCTGCTGCCGAAGGCGTCGAACAGGTCCAGCGCGCGCCCACGGGGATTGCCCTCGTCGTCCCACTGGAGCAGGAACAGCAACGGGACGCCGACCTGCCGGGCCTCCGCCCGCTGGGCGCGGGGCACATAACCCCCGGCGAAGAACCCGGCGGCCACGATGCGCGGCTCGGTCACCGCGAGGCGGATACCGAGGGCGGTCCACCCCGAGTACCCGACCGGGCCGCCGATCTCGGGCCGGGCGAGGAGGGCGTCCAGGGTGGTCCGCCACTCCGGGACCGCCCCTTCGACCAGCGGGCCGACGAAGGACTCGAAGATGTCATCCACCGGCTCGCCCGCCTGCATCGCCCGGCGCAGTTCGGCGCGGGTCCGCTCGTCGGCGGCGGAACGGGGCCGGTCACCGCACCCGGCGGCGTCGATGGACGCCACCGCGAAGCCGTACGCCGCGCAGTGCCGGGCACGGGCCACCAGCCGGGGCTGGGACTTGGGCAGGCCGTTGTTGTGGGCCATGAGGATCAGCGGGGCGGGCGCGGTGGAGTCGGGTGTCCACAGGGTGCCGGGGATCTCACCGAGGGTGAATTCACGTTCGAGGACACCGGCGTCGAGGTGCTGTTCTGCGGTGAAGCGCATGGTCGTGCCTTTCGGAAGTGCGCTGGAACGGCGCTCCCGGACGACGACCTATCGCCCGACCGTGACCCCGAGGGAGAGCACCCATGTCGATACTGCGTTCACGGGTACCACCTCCTCGTTCTCTCGCACGGCCTCCGGAAAGCTAGCAGTGCCCCACCGCCGTCCGCCAGGCATTTTCCCCGCACGGCCAAGCCCAGCCCCGGTCTGAGGCGAGGTCAGACCCTCCAGGCCCGCAGCGCCTCGGCGACCGTGTAGACGCTCAGCCGGGTGTCGCGCACCTTGCGCACCAGGTCGGACAGCGCGCCGTACGGCGGGTCGATGCCCTCGCCGGACTGGTCCATGTACTGGGCGGCGACGAACGCGGCGAAGAGACCGTTGCGGTGGGGGAGGGGTTCGAGGCGGACGATGCTGTGCAGGAGCGCCGCCGCGCGCCAGGCGGGATCGGGGTCGGAGGCGTGCAGGGTCGGCATCCGGGTCCTGTGCCGGGCGACGGCGGCCACCAGCGCCGAGTAGTCGGAGACCGTCACGTCGTCCTGCCCGAGGGCGGCTTCCTGGACATCGAGCAGCCAGGAGACATCGATGTGCAGGGCCATCAGGCCGCCGCGGCGCTGCCGCGCCCGGACGGGGGGACCTCCTCGGGGAACGCCTCGTCGAACTCGCCGCGCAGCCGGTCGGCCCAGGCGGCGGCCCCGGCGACGAACTGCTTGCGGTGGCTCTCCCGTACGCCGAGGTCGTGCAGATACTGCTTGAGGCTCTTGCCCTCCGCCGCGGCGGAGGCGCGGACGCCCTCCATCTCCTCGTCGGAGAAGGACACGTTCAGTGATGGCATGCCGGGGATGGTACCTGATTGGTGCCAGGAGTGTCATGGCCGGGCAGCGGCGGCCGGGGGCGCACGCCGGGCCGTCCGCGGGCTTGAGGCCGCCGGACTCGGCGATCCGGCCGCCCGCGCCCCCCGACCTCGTCCGCGCTCAGTCCCCCGCCCACTTCGGCCAGTGCTCCAGCGCGGCGTCGACCCGGTCCGTCAGCGACGGCAGTGTGCGGCCCGCCGCGATATGGCCGTCGACCAGCCGATTCAGCATGTCCACGTTGCGTTGGACATCGGTTTCCGGTGAGTCGATCAGGGCCAAGCACTCCTCGGCCGCGTCCCGGGTGTCGGTCAGCAGGGTGGTCCATGCCTCGCCGAGGCCGGGGTCGGGTACGCCCAGGTGCTCCTGGGCGGTGGCGGCGTCCTCGGCGAGACCGGCGCAGAGGGGGCGCAGGACGTCACCGTCGATGGTGTCCGTCCCGGCGTCCGCAGCCTCCGTCAGCCATGTTCCGAACGCGGAGTACCGCCCGGCCAGGGCGGACATGTCGTCCTGGCCGGAGGTCGTGAACCAGGCCAGCATCTGGAAGCTTCGTACTCTCTCGTCCGTGTCGGCGGGTGGCGGACTGGTGGGAATCGCCAGGGCGCCGCGCGACTCCGACACCGAACGCACGGCGACGACGGACGACACGACCGCCATGAGCGCGACGACACCCACGGCGATCCCGATCGGCCAGGACCGCCGCACCACCTGCTCCCGGGGCTGGAACGCGGCATCGGCTTCGCCCCGTGGACGACGCCGCTCGGCGCGAGGGAGCAGGGTCAGGGGCGTGGCGATCAGTGCGGCGGCGAACATGACCGCCGTGGAGGAATGGAACTGGAGCTGGGTCAGCGGCCAGGCGCCGTCGGGGACCCAGTGGCAGGTCTCGCCCATGACCCGCAGCGGGCCGAGACAGCCGTCGGCGGACAGGAGCAGGAACTGCCCCGCCAGTGCGACGACCTGGGCGACACCCGCGGCGGTGAGGGCGCGGGGCAGCCGGTCGGCGCGGGCGGTGAGGGCGACAACGGCCGCCGTGCCGGCCACGGCGGCGCCCAGGGCGACGGTCCGCCACCACAGGTAGACGAGCCCGAAAGCCCCACCCCGCTCACCCACCGGGGGCCGCCAGGGGTGGATCCAGGCCATCGCCAACGCCACCGCGGCGACCCCGAGGACACCCCCGGCGAGACCGGCCAGCACCGTCGACGGCAGTCCCCGCCTGCGCGCCCGCAGCAGCAGCAGTACCGCCGGATAGGCCCAGAGCACCACGGCGCCGGCCGCGGTGGAGGCATCCGTGCCCAGGACGCTAGCGCCGGCGAGGACCGAGCCGACCCAGGGCAGCACCGACGCGTAATGCCCGTCCTCCTCCCAGGGGCCGGGGAAGTAGTCTCGTACGTGCTGGTCCAGGCCGCCCGCCTCGGACAGACTGCCGGCCAGCCTCAGCTGGCCCTCGTCCAGCCACCAGCCGAGACCGCCCGCCGCCACCACCCAGCCCGCGGCCACCGCCACGAGGACCGCCCCGCGCAACGCGGGGAGTGTGCCCGGTGTGTGCCGCAGGCGCAGCCACGCGCACTGGGCCAGCCAGCAGAGGCAGACCACCGCGCCCAGCAGCGGGTAGAGCAGGGGGCGCGGATCCGCGGGCCACCACGTGCTGAGCAGGAAGTCACCGGACAGCAACTCCCCGCAGACCAGGCCCAGTCCGAGCAGCAGGCCCGCCCGCAGACCCGAGGGACCCCGCAGGCCGCGGTACGCGGCGTACAGAGCCGCCCGCCAGACCGAGACCGTCAGCAGCGCGGCGGCCAGACCCCCGACCAGCCAGGCGGCCCAGGTGTCGTCCCAGCCGTTGCCCACCGCGTCCGCGGTGAGCAGGGTCGCCACGCCGAGCAGGAAGAACGGCGGGTCCGTGAGCGCGAAGAGCCGCTCGGGATCGTCCAGTACGCGACGCCGCTCCTCCCAGGAGGGGTGACTGCGCCACAGCGCCGAGACGCCACGCGCCGGGCGGCCCCGTGCCGTGACGCGCTCCGCCCGGCCCCGCCAGACGCCCGGATCGGCGCCGAGGGCCACGGCCCACCGGTCGGCGTACAGCTCACGGTGGCGCAGGGTGTCGGCACGGGCCAGGACGACCAGGAGGAACAGGAACGCCGCGACGGCGATCTCCCTGACGATGATCGGCCGGGCGGCCGGCCAGAAGACGGAGTCGACGCCCACGAACCAGCCCAACTGCGCCGCGACGAGACTCCCGCCGTAGAAGAGGGTGAACGGCAGCGCGGCCAGCACCAGAAACGTCCGCCACAGCGCCGTCACGGCATACGCGATATCCACGTCCCGGTGACGCAGATGGGCGAACTCGTGCAGGACGACGGCCTGGAAGCGGGCCGGGTCGGAGCGGCGGGCGTGCAGCAGGCCGTTGTTGACACTGAGGACGCGTCCGCCCGTATGGCCGAAGACCACCGCACCGGCGTCGAGGGCGGTCAGATCGACCACGACGGCGGGCAGGGTCCGCAGCCCCGCGCTCCAGGCCAGCCGGGCGATCTCGGCGTGGATCTCACCCCGGGGATCACGCTCGTGCAGGGGCACCAGCCCGCGCCGCCGCCGCTTCCAGCGCGGCAGCAGCAGATAGACCGCCGCGGCCACCAGCAGCACGGCCCCACTGCCGACCGGGCCGTACCACTCCGCCGGTACGGAGGCGCCCTCGGCGCACTTGTTGATGGCCTCCGACTGGGCGAGGCTCCGCGTCACGGTGTCGAGGAAATCGCCGCCCGGATCGAACCCCGCCGCGAACTGGCACAGGAAGGTGATGTCCTCGCTGGGTGCGGGCCGCAGGAGGTCGCCCAGCATGTCCAGGGTGGCCGCCATCATCACCACGACCAGGATCAGGAAGCGCAGGGTGGTTCCGGCGGGCAGCGCGCCCGGGTCGGGGGCCGGCGGGGCCGGGGCCCGGGGGAGTGAGGGGAGCCCTGGGGTGTTCCCGTCGCCGCTCATCGTACGGCTCCGTCCTCCCGGCGATCGGCGTCGCCGTCACCGCCGTCGGTGTCCGGGCCGTCGCCGGGTCCGTCCGGCCCACCGGCTCGGTCCGGCGCTCCGGGTGGCACGGACAGCCCGTCCGCCGCCCCCGCCAACGCCAGCCGCGCGACGACGCTGTCCGCGAGGCCGCCCGCGTCCGCCTCGGAGAGCCCGCGCCGGACGGCCTCCTCCCGTACCCGCCGCCGCACGGCGGCCAGTTGCCCGCGGTCGAGGTCGGGCACCTCGGGCGGGGTGATCGCACGGCGGGCGGACGGGCGCAGCCGCCCGAGGGCGGACGTGGCCCGGGTCATCAGCCGCCCGGTCCCGTCCGCGACGGCGGCACGGCACGCCTCGTCGACGAGGAGCAGCACCAGGGGAGTGAGTACGGTCGCGAGGTCGTCCAGGCCGAATCCCAGCGGGTCGGCCCGCCCACCGGAGGCCGCCTGCCGCATCCGCCGCACCACCAGGCCGTAGTCCAGTCCGACCAGGTCCTCCACCAACTGCCGTTCGTGCGGCGCCTGTTGGTCGATGACGTCCCGCACCACATCGAGCACGCTCGCCCGCATGCGCTCACAGCCTCCCCGTCGGACCGCTCCTGCACGGCCCTCTCAGAGTGCAGCAGCGGGAACGCCCGGGGACAGACCACATTTGCCCATTCGCACTCGCCCATCCGCACTCATGGCGGGCCACCGGAGTCACCGAGATCCCTTGAGCCGACGGCGTCCTCGCCGCACGCACCCCACACCCGTCCAGATCGCATCCATGATCAACGCGAACGTCCAGAACTTCCCGATCGTGACCAGCGCGTCCAGCACGGCGGAGTCGCGATCGGAGCCGCGCATCAGGACGTCGAGGAAGTCGCCGGTGGCCAGGTCGTGCAGCCAGGACGCGCCCAAGAGGAGCAGGGCGAGCTGGACCGCGGCGAACAGGGCGGCCCGGCGGGCGAGTTGCCGGAGGGGGTGGCTGCCCTGCGCGCCGGAAGCGGGCTCGGGGGCGGGGTCGGGGTCGGGCTTGGGTCCTGGGCCGGGGTCAGCTTGAGGTCCGGGGTCGGGCCGGGGTTTCCGTGCCGTTGCGGAGGCCGGTGTTTCGGGTACGTCGGTCACGCCCACCCTCCCCACCGCGTGGGGCATGATCACGGCTCCGGCCAGCAGCAGGGCGGCGATGCTCAGACAGGAGACGGTCCAGTCGGCCGTGTCGTAGAGGGCGCCGCCCAGCAGGGAACCGATCAGCGCGCCCAGCAGCCCGGCCGATTCGTAGACGCCCATGCCGCGCCCGACCCGGTCGCCGGACGCCTCCGTGATCACCGCCTGCTGGACGGGGATGACGGCTGCCCAGGCGAGTCCGCTGAGGATCCACAGCACGGCGATCACATAGGGGTTCGGCGCCCAGGCGAGGTTGGCGGCGAAGGCCGCGCTGGCGAGCGAGGCGTAGGTGAGGACCCGTCTCCGGCCGAACCGTACGACCCAGGTGTGCAGCCGCTCGGCGGCGACGCTCATCGCGATGGCGCCGGGCAGGAAGACATAGGCCACACCCAGGGCGTCGAGTCCGAAGGTGCGCTGGAGGTGGAGGAGCAGCAGAAGGGAGAGGGTGGCCTCCGCCGTCATGGTGAGCACGACGGCGACGAGCATGGGCCGCAGCCGACGGCCCACGGATCCGAGCCCGGTGACGTCATGCCCGTCACGCCCGCGCCTCCCGCCCGGCCGCTCCTGGCGCGGCGCCGACAGCAGTGCCCCGGCCGCCAGCGCGCACGCCGCGGCGCAGGCCCAGAAGACACCGTCGTAGCCGATCGGGCCGATCAGGGTGAGCCCGGCGAAGAAGGCGACCCAGGTGCCTGTCTCCTGTGCGGAGAACAGTCTGGCGAAGGCCGCGGAGTCGTCGGTCAGGCGTTCGCCGACGAGGGCGCGGAGCGCGACCCAGAGCAGGGCGCCCCCGGCCCCGCCGACCATCGCGGCGGCATAGGCGCCCGCCGCCCCCGGGGTCACCGCGTAACCGGCCGCAGACACCCCGTACAGCAGGGCGCCGACCGCGGCGACGGAGCGGCGTTCGCGGGTGTCGGCCAGGATGCCCGCGAGGGGGCGGGCGACGACCGAGACGGCCATCTCCACGGCGAGCAGGACGCCGACCTCGGTGGGGCTCAGTCCCAGGGCGGCACCGGCCCAGAGGGGGAGGAGGAAGTCCAGCAGTTCGTTGGGGCCGTTGGTGAGCGTGGCGGCGCGGAGGGCTCGTTCGGCGCGGCGGCGGCGTGCGAGGGCCTCGGGTGGTGTGTCGACGACACCAGGGGTGGCGGGGGTGGTGTTGTCGATGGGCTCCTCCAGACCTAAAACTCCGAACACTGTTCAAGATAATTCCGAACGGTAGTCGGAGTTAGGGTGTGCGCACAACCGGGTGGCGGCACGCTGAGGAAGAGGCAGGTCCGGGCATGGTGGAGCGGGACACGTCCGGGGACGCGCGGGCGCGTGCGCTGGCGCTGCTCTGGGACCAGGACCGGCGCGGCGCCAGGGGACCCGCGCGGGGGCTGACGCTGGACCAGATCGTCGGCGCGGCGATCGAGCTGGCGCGGCGGGACGGTACGGCCGCGCTGTCCCTGCGCCGGGTGGCGGGCCACCTCGGAGTCGCCGCCGCCTCCCTCTACACCTATGTCCCGGGCCGGGCCGAGCTGGAGGCGCTGATGATCGACGCCGTGGCCGTCACCGGGCCCCTGCCGCACGAGTGGCCCGGCGACTGGCGGGCGAAGCTGGCGGCCACGGCACACGCCGAGTGGCGGGATCTGCGGGACGACCCCTGGGTCCTCGAACTGGGCGGCGCCGAGCAATTGCCGGGCCCGAACATGATGCGCTGGCTGGACTCCGCCCTGCGCGTCTTCGACGGTGTCGCGCTCGGCGAACCGCAGAAGCTGGCCGCGATCGAGTCCGTCGACGCGTATGTGCGCGGCGCGGCCCGACTCCAGCGGGACGCGACCGGCAAGGCCGGTACAGAGGGCGATGTCGAGGGCGGGGGCGTCGACGCGGCGCGCGAGCGGGACCAGGTCCTCGCCCGGCTGGTCGACTTCAGCCGGTTCCCGGCGCTGGGCCGGGCCCTCGCAGCCGGCGCGGTGCCCTACGCGCGGGGACAGTTCGACTTCGGTTTGCAGCGCCTGCTCGACGGCATCGAGGGACTCATCGGGAAGCCGTAGGGTCGCCGCTCACCGCCCCGCGCCGCCCGCCTCGGCGACCGCCTGCT
The DNA here is from genome assembly GCF_040609715.1 of Streptomyces sp. NPDC004610. Taxonomy (NCBI): domain Bacteria; kingdom Bacillati; phylum Actinomycetota; class Actinomycetes; order Kitasatosporales; family Streptomycetaceae; genus Streptomyces; species Streptomyces sp. NPDC004610. The sequence continues at coordinate 127,049 of NZ_JBEXLA010000031.1, forward strand.
GCGGCGTCAGGCCCCCGCCCCGGCCGAGGAGCCGCTCCCACTCCGCCGCCTCCAGCCCCGCCCGGATCCGGGCCGTCGCCCGGTCGACATCGCCGCTCTCGGCGGGCGGCAGCGGGGCCCCGGTGGCGCGGCGGGCAGCGGCGGCGGCGCCCAGCAGGAGCGCGGCGGTACGCAGGGCGTCCGGTGTGGCGGTGAGAGTGTGCGCGGCGGCCATGCCCTCCAGGGCGAGAGCGAGGGCGCGCGGGTCACCGGTGGTCAGGGCCGTGGTGTAACCCTGCCGCTGCCGGTCGTGGGCCCCGGCGGCGTCCCCGCGCAGTTCGGCGACGAAGCCCAGTTCCGCGTGGATCAGCGCGTTCGCGCCGTCGAGTCCCACGTCCCGGTGCCACTGGAGGACGGCGTGGAGATGGGTCTCGGCCTCGTCGGGACGGCCCGCCCGGCGGGCGGTGAGCGCCAGACCGAGGCGGGCGTTGATCTCACCGGCCTGGAAGCCGATCTCGACGGCCGCGCGCCGGGCCTGCTCATGATGGGTGTACGAGGCGTCCAGGTCACCGGTGAGCAGCGCCGCCCTGCCGAGCCCGGCGAGCAGATCGACGGCCTGCGGTGACGTCCCGAACCGCCGGGCCACCTCCAGCCCGTCCCGCCACAGCCCCGCCGCACGGACATAGTCGCCGTGGATCTCCGCGAGCGAGGCCCTCGGATACACCGTCCACAGCCCGGCGCAGGCGTCCCCGAGCCCCTCGAACAGCCCGGCCGCGCGTTCCGCGTCCCGCCCGGCGTCCGTGAGCGCGCCCTTGAGCAGCCGCTGCGTCGCACGGTCGGCGAGGGCGGCGGCCTCGCCCCAGGTGTCGCCGCGCCGCCGGAACCCGGTGAGGGCCCGGCCGGTCAGCGCCTCGCCCTCGGTGATGTTCCCGGTACCGGCCAGCGCGTGACCGAGGAACCAGCGTGCCCAGTCCGGGCTCCTGCCGTCCGGCGGAACGCCGGGCCCCGCCGCTGCCGCGCACACCGCCTCGTACGCCGTCACCGCCGCCTCGATACGGGCCGCCCGGTCGGTTCCGTCGCCCGTGAGGACGGTGAGGCCGGTGCGCCAGACACCGACCCGGGCGCGCAGCACCGGGTCCCCGCCGGGCCCGGCGAGCGCGGCGGTCGCCGAACGCAGGCCCTCGCCGAGACGGCCGCGCAGGATCCAGTACCAGGCCAGCGCGTCGACCAGCGGCAGCGCGTCCGGTGGACTCCGGCGTACGGCGGTATCGAGGGCCGTCCGGAGATTGGCGCCGTCGGCGTCGAGCCGGTGCAGCGCGGGCAGTTGGCCGGGGCCGCGCAGCCGGGGCTCGGCGGCGAGGGCCAGATCGAGGTAGTGGGCGAGATGGCGGGCCTGTACGGACGGACGCTCCCCGGCCTCGTCCAGGCGCTGGAGGCAGTACACGGCGACGGACTCCAGCAGCCGGTAGCGGGAGCCGTCGGGCGCGGCGGTGACCAGGGAGCGGTCGATGAGGCGGGCGAGGATCCCGAGGACGTCCTCGGCGGCCACCTCACCGCCCGCGCACACCGCTTCGGCGGCCTCCAGGGTGCAGCCCTCGGCGTGCGCGGCGAGCCGGCGCAGCACCGCCCGCTCCGGCTCGGTCAGCAGCTCCCAGCTCCAGTCGATCATCGCGCGGAGCGTCTGCTGCCGGGCGGGGGCGCCGCGCGTCCCGGCGGTGAGCAGCCGGAAGCGGTCGTCCAGGCGCTCCAGCAGCCGGTGCACCCCGAGGGCGCGCACACGGGTCGCGGCCAGTTCCAGGGCGAGCGGGATGCCGTCCAGGCGGCGGCAGACCGCCTCGGCAGCGGCCCGGTTGGAGTCGTCCAGCACGAAGCCGGGCGCCGCGGCGGCGGCCCGCGCCGCGAACAGTTCCAGGGCACCGGCGGGTGCGAGCGGCGGCACCGACCACAGGGTCTCCCCGGCCAGCGCCAGCGGTTCCTGACTGGTCGTCAGCACGGTCAGCCCCGGCACCGCGCGCAGCAGCAACTCGACCAGGGCGGCGGCCTCGTCCACGACATGCTCGCAGTTGTCGAGCACCAGCAGGAGACGGCGGTCCCCGAGCGCCGTCGCCAGCCGCCCGACGGCCCCGGGGTCGGGCTCACCCGGCGCGCGCTGCCCCCAGGTCCCGTCGTCGCGCAGCCGGAGCGCGAGGGCGGTGATCTCGGCGACGGCGGTGGCTACGGCGGTGGATGCGGCGGTGCCTACGGTGGTGGTTCCGGCCGCAGCGGCGGCGGTGGATACGGCGGCGGTGGATACGGCGGCGGTCCTGGCCACGGCGACGGCGGTGGCTACGGCAGCGGTCCTGCCCACGGCGGCGGTCCCGGGCACAGCGGCGAGCCCGGCCGGGCGCCGGTCGGCCCCGGCCAGCTCCACCAGCCACTCGCCGTCCGGGTACGTCCCGCGCAGTTCCGCCACGACGGCCAGCGCGAGGCGCGTCTTGCCGACGCCGCCGGGGCCGGTGAGCGTGACCAGACGCCGCTCGGCGAGGAGCAGGGCCAGATCCGCGACGGCGTCCTCGCGGCCGACGAGGGGGGTGAGCGGGGGAGCGGGGAGGTTGGTGGGGGTGGTGTTGGACGGGGCGGGCTCCCGCACGGGTGCGGATGGGGGTGGGGGTGGGGATGGGGATGGGGGTGAGGTGCGGGGCTTGGCGGGGGCGTTCAGTGCCGGGTCCTGGCGGAGCATCGCGGTGTGCAGGGCGGCCAGGGCCGGGCTGGGGTCGAGGCCCAGTTCTCAAGGGCTGGGTGGACCGGGTCTGGAACTACGGTTTCGCCTACGGCCGCAGCGCCCCCCGGCTGGCCGGGAAGCGGATGCTGTGGCTGGGCCTGGCGGGCGGCACCGCCGAGCAGTTCGCGCACACCGGCCTGGACCGGGCCATGGACGTCCAACTGCGCGTCGGCATCTCGGAGTTCAGCGGCATCACCGCGTCGGCGGTACGGCTGCTGCACGGCACCGAGATGACCGGTGTCCCCGCCCATCTGCGGCCCGCCAGGGTCCGCGCCACCCTCGCCACCGCCGAAGCGGCCCGCCGGGAGACCCTCGGCGACCGGCCCGCGACCGCCACCCCACCCGCTCACACCGCACCCCAGCTGGAGGTGACGTCATGAACGACGTCCCGACGAACGACGATCCGACGAACGACGTCCCGACCAAGCATCCCCCGACCAACCACGCCCAGACGAACGACGATCCGCACCGCAACACCCCGACCCCCCGCGGCAAGCCGATGCACGACGCCCCGTCCACGGCGAAGCCGCCCCCCCCCATTACCTTCTTGGTGGCCCCGCAATGGGGCGCCCGGCCTCCGGAGTTGGCATGACTCTCTCCCCCTGTCGAGTTGATGGCTTGGGGG